>CAYPAM010000024.1:0-14238 GCA_964408715.1 uncultured Lachnobacterium sp. | reverse complement strand
GTGCAATCTCCGGTTTTACGCCTGCTGCAAGACTCTCTGAACGTACCTGCTGCGCAAGTGTGAACGTAAAGATACTTCCCTTTCCATACTCACTGGTTACACCAATTGTACCGCCCATCAGCTCTACGAGCTGTTTCGAAATCGACAGACCCAAACCAGTTCCTTCCTTGTAGCGGTTTCTCTTGGTATCCACCTGCTGGAAGCTTCCAAACAGCTTATCTATATCCTCTGCTCGAATTCCCTGTCCGGAGTCCTCGATAGCATATGTGATTTGCGCACTCTCCCCATTTATCTCATCTACATGTACGGTCAGCTTGACATACCCTGTATCTGTGAATTTTATTGCGTTATTCATCAGGTTGATGATAATCTGACGAATTCTCTGTGCGTCACCATAGAGCCGTCTTGGGAGCTTCTCGTCAATATCATATAGTAGCTCCACATCCTTCTCTCCAATTCGGTTCAGGAAAATCATTGATAAATCGTTGAAGGTAGACATCGGTTCATACTCGTCTTCGATGATTTCCATTTTGCCGGCTTCAATCTTGGAGAAGTCCAGGATATCATTAACAATCGTAAGCAATGCATTACCGGAACTCTTGATGTTATTGAGATATTCCTTTGTATAAATTGGAAGCTCCTCGCGAAGCAGAATATCGGTCATACCTACAATCGCATTCATTGGTGTACGAATCTCATGCGACATATTCGACATGAATGCTGACTTCGCCTCATTGGCACTCTCCGCTTTTTCCTTTTCCACTTCAAGCTGTTCCATCATATGAAACTGATAGGTTACATCTAACAGCAGAAGACTATATCCGGCTACCTTCCCATTCTGGTCGAGCGAAGCAATCTTTCTGGTGTAGTGCTTACACTCGATATCAACATAGCTGTCTTCACAGAAGAAATACTGTAAAACCGAATCTGGAAGCGGTTGATTCTTCTGCATATAGGTCAATTCCGGGAACACACTCTTGGCATAGGAGTTTGCATCCAGATATCCATACAAATCATCAGCCAGTACAAAGATATACTCGGCATGCTCAATCACCCATTCTCTACCCTGATCCGTAACCGGGAAGAAATCACCACGAATCACACCAAGAATAATCGCCAAAATAGCTACAGAACCACAGATTGGTACGATATCATATGACAGACGCGCCAGCAAAGTCAGACACGATGCACTTGCCACAATAAACTGTGCCCCACATAGCATGGCAAGGTTACGACGTTCGTGCGCAACTCTTACGCGAAACATCCTAATCGTCGTATACAGCATTCCACATACCAAAAGGCTACATAGCATAGCATTTCGAATCATATACAGTGGTCCCGGTGTTGTACTAACCTGGGTAATTCCAAAGAAACCAACCTCACTTACCTTGATACTTGTGAATACCATATGGAATGGGTCGCCCATCCAAAGTACCAGAGTCAAAGCAACCTCCACCATACCCCAGATTGTCATCAGAATTGTACGAAGCCTTGTACCTCCTATTTCCAGATAGGTCGCCAGAAATAGCATAAATGAAAAATAAAACACCGCATCGCTCATATACAGCACCTTAAGTAAGGCTAGTGCAGTATCGTAGCTACCTGCGCTAAACATCAGCAAATAGGTAGTGTTAATAAAAAAGCAGCCTACAGTCGTAAGCAAAAGGCTCATTGCCGCCTTGCTTCGTTCTTTTTTGAATAATGCTACACATCCGACTACCGGAACAACAATTCCAACTAACTGAATCAGAGGTGCTAAAATCAATATACTCATCGTCACTCTTCTCCTTCGTTTCTTCTATTAACGCGACATTAATCTTTATTCTCCACTGTTAACATCTCTCTTTTTGTTTTACTCACCTTATGCAACATAAAGGCAGCAATTGTGTTAATTCCTCCGGCTCATATGCACTCTGGGCTTCGAAACCATTCTGATTGAGATACGCACAGACTGTATGATTGAGCTTCTTATCATCTTCTACAACTAAAACCTGAAACATAATTACCTCCTATTTGTACGCATATAGAAGTATTCTAGCATGGATATGTTTCCAAATTGTTAAACGCCCTTATAGCACTGATAACAATGCATCATTTCTTCCTCAGAGATTTCATCCTTGGAATAGTGCACCTTCTTTACGATATCCATATATCGTTTCCAATCCTCTGGTGCAACCGTGTCGTAATGCTCGATAAGCGCCTGTAAATACGCGTCATCATTCATATATCCTCGCTTTTTCCAACGGAGTCGACGATAGATGTGTCGATTCATAAGAGCAACCGCACGTCTTGCATGCTTTCTTTGAATCTCACCTTCCAGCTTATGCTCCAAAAGCGACGCTCTGGCACGAACCGCATACACAACGGCTACTCCCACAAGGCCTAACGCAAGCACACCAACCATATACGTCCAATACCCTGGAAGCTTAAACTCAAAGCCTGCGCCCTGTCCATTTCCACTTGGCGTCTGACTCGTATCCTCACTCTCGGAGACATTCGGTGTTTGTGTATCGGCATTCTCGCTCTCAGACTCGGATTCCGAGGTGCTTTCGGATTCTGACTCACTCTCAGACTCTGTTTCTGAAGGAATCACTTCTTCTGATGATTCGCTGCTTTCTGTCTCCTCTGACTCACTTTCTGATTCGTTCTGGTTACGATTTGCTTCAGAAATATTCTCCCAGTACGAAGGGGCCATCTGTGTTGGAAGACTTCCTGTACCATCGTACCCTGCTGTCACTTCAATTGGGACCCATCCGATATTCTCCAGGTAGATTTCTACCCACGCATGAGAATTATAATCGCTTATTTGCGCAATATAAGTACCTGCTTCCCTGTCATACCCAAAATCCGACGAACGTACGATATATCCGGATGCATATCTTGCCGGAATTCCGATTTCTTTGAGAATAAGTGCTGCTGCACTCGCATAATGCATGCAGTAGCCTTCATGGCTGACCGTCAGCGCATATTCTATCGGATCTGCGCCAAATGGCAGCTCGTCCAATATCTGGCTGTATAACATCTGGTCTGCAAGATAGTCCCTTACCTCACTTGCAATACCCATTCGATACAGATTCTCTAACACTGCATCTATCGTCTCATCATCGTAAGCATAATAGAGGCTGGTAAGAAGCAAGGTCATTTCTGTTGGATAATCTACCCTTTCCTTGATAACGCTTGCAGCATCCTGTATGCACTCCATGGTGGTATTACTTTGGGCATACGCTTCTGCCACCTTGTTATACCACAGCATAGTCTCGTAATTTTCATTCTCCTTCGCATAATGTGTATACATCACCAGCGTATTCACATGCGTATCGCTGTCAAGACTGGTAACCTCTAACGTCCTGTCAAATACGTCCTTACGGAGCAGAAAATCTCCGACATATGTATATTCTTCATCCAATGACTCATAATCAAACACATACGGAACATATGCCGTATTCCCTGTAGAACCGACATTGGAAATCGTATAATGATACTCCTCTGCATCATACAGCGCTTCTTCATATCCCATGTAAGGCATCTTGGAGATAATCTTCGCCGCTTCTGTTTCCGAATAACCCGCTTGCTTGCATGCGTTCTGGAAGGTGCTCTTATTCCATTTCCAGCTTCCCCCGCTATAATCAGTTCCGCAATATCCGCGCAGATACAGGTATCCGGTCGGCATCTTGTCACTTGCTATCGTAAATACCGTTGTCCCCGAATAGTTTGGCTGATGATTATCAAGCGTCTCACTATTTACCTGAAAATCAAAATGAAACAGATTATCCAGACGCACCTCCGGCAGTTCCAATATCTCCACCCAATTGTCTGCCAGCGCACGGTTTGAAGACAATCGTTCTATCTCCTCTTCAAAAAGCCAGTTTGACAACAATATACTTATCACAGTCACTACAAGCACAGTCACATGCTTCCACGCCTTTGTTCCCTTGGGAATCATAAGCATAAAGGCAGCCACAAAAAGTATCGCAATACCATTTCCTGTCGGCGATGTTCCCACCATAAACTCTACAAGCACCGCAATCAGTGGAAAAAGCACTAACACGACACGTCTTTTAAACAGGACAGACAGTCCCCAGATTATCAGCCACAACAGCATAAGAACCGCCGTAAAAGCGACTGGTACACAAACCGCCTCTCCACTTGGTATCCTTATGTTTGTTCCCTGATAAGCGTTGAATCTCTGTAGGTACTGATAAGCCAGACTTAATATTCCTTCGGTAAACTTTGTTGCATTTATTATTATGTAAAAGATGGGAATTGCGATTCCTACAATCGTAACACCAATTCGTAATCCTTTTTTCTGAGGAAGACATCCACTCGTTGGAAGCCATAAGCAGACAAGAAACAACAGAATCACCAGCCAGTCCAGACCAATAGTCTGCGTCCTTGACACAGGAAAATCATAGCTATGAACATCATAGACCTCCTGCGGATAGCTTAAAAAGCTCGGAAACTGTTCTTCTATAATACGCAAAAAAGACAGCCACAATAGACCTATAGCACACCATAGGCTGGCTATATCTACAATGCGACTTCCCGCGAACTTATTCGGTTGTTTATCATAGTAAAAGTTCCATTTTTTCGCACTCATCTTTTAAACTCTTCGCATCAAATTTTTTAAGTAATGCTCCATTTTGATATATCTCTAAATAATTATTGATACATACATCATGAAGATACCATTCGTTCTTGTACTTATCGCGATATTCCTTGCGTAAGTCTTTCTCATTCTGCGCCACTCCATCGCGCAAATAATTGGTCAGAAACAGATAGAAGCTTTCCTCATCGTCAACACGAATCCTGCACACCTGATCTGTTTCCCTGCTAAACCACGTCACAAAGTGCACAATCCCATTGTCCATAAGACAAAAAGAAATGCTTGCCGCCAGCTCCAAAAAGCTTGCCACAGATTCCGCCATATGCTGCTTTGCAATCGACTTTAAATCCAGCATCAAAACGACTGCACATGCCTTTGGATAGCTGTGTTCACGCACCATAAGGTCATCGGTTTTCGCGCTTAGCTTCCAGTGAATACTCTGCAGCTTGTCCTTCGGACGATACTCACGAATCTCGAAGGTCTCCCCCGGGTCATGCCCAGGACGAAACTCATCGAACACATCTGCATCTCCAAGGAAGTTACGTGTCGCCTCGCCGGGCTCAATCAACATCGGATACATCTGGGGAAGAATCAGTATGGAGCCAAAATCCAAGCATTTCTTGGTCATCGAAAAAACCCCAAGCACACTGTGGATACGGAGTCGAATCAGTTCCACCTCATGACTTCCCGCACCATGAAGCATAACCTTTATGTCATGACGGCTCTTCCCCTTTTCCAGACCCGAAAGTGCAAACCAGCGTGTTTTCCCTTTCTTTTCAAGAGAGTTTCGAATACACACGCGTACATCCACGCGTCCTGTTGGAAGCAAGCCCTTATTCTGCATCTCAAACACCACCGTCACCGGCATGTCCTGCTCTGCCATCGTGATTGGAATATCCAGATGACACTTAATCGTAAACATGCGGTATAGCACCTCTGCCACGGACAACACTATCAGAATGATAAACGCATACCCTATCGTGACAATAGCAGCATTTTCATATATGATTCCATAATAAAAACACCACGCTGTTATCAGCGCACAAATCAATAAATTAACCACGATAATCCTTCTTCTCCATATATGACGCAGGCTGCTTTACTTCTGCTAAGATTTCATCCAGCACCGCCTCTTCCGTTACACGTGATACTCTTGCCTTTGTACTCAACACGATACGATGCTTTCCAATATCCTTGAATACCCTGCCTACATCCTCTGGCATCACATAGTTTCTCTCCTGCAAAAATGCCCAAGCCTTCGTCATTCGAACGAGGGCTATGGTTCCACGCGGGCTGATTCCCAGCTCAATGTAAGGATTTTCACGCGTGCTCTGTACCAGCTTACAGATATATGTATAGATGTGCTCGTGCACATGTACCTGCTCTACCACCTGCTGCATCTGTATCAGTGCCTGTGTATTTAATATCGCACGTACCTGTTCCATATCACTCTTACTGCTCTTACCCTTCGCAATCTCAATTTCACTTTCCATATCCGGATACCCCATACTCATACATATCATGAAACGGTCTAACTGAGATTCCGGAAGCAGCTGCGTTCCGGCACTACCTTTTGGATTCTGTGTTGCCATAACAACAAAAGGACTTGGAACTGCGTGGCGCACACCATCGATTGTCACTACGCCCTCCTCCATAACCTCAAGAAGCGCCGATTGGGTCTTTGGCGAGGTTCGATTAATCTCATCTACAAGAAACAGATTACACATAATCGGACCTTCCTTATATTCAAACTTACCGGTATCCTTCTGGTACATGGAAAAGCCCAAGATATCTGCCGGCATTACATCCGGTGTAAACTGCACTCTCTGGTTATTTAAGCCCATTGCAAGCGAAAATGCCGTCGCAAGCGTCGTCTTACCTACACCCGGCACGTCTTCAATCAGGATGTGTCCGCCGGCCAGAATCGCGGCAAATGCCTTTTGGATACATTCGTCCTTTCCTTTTACTACCTTTTTTACTTCCTCAATAATCAGCTCTGCACATTCATACGGTGTCGCCATATCTATTCTCCTAACGTTCTTCGGAAGAACTCCATCAGAGTCTCCTCGTATTTTGCGGCATCGACACAGCTGCTAAGTCCATGTCCTGCCCCTTCTATGATTACCAGCTCTACATGTTCCTGCCCAGCCATCAGACATTCTTTGCTCATGGCACATGGCACAAATCTGTCATCATCTCCATGGATAATCAGAATTGGAAGAGTGCTTTTGGCCACAGCCTCTACCGCACTGGTTTCTTCAAGGTCAAAGCCACCCATCAGCTTCGCTCCAACCTTTGCGAGTCCATAGACGATGTTCACCGGATAATGCATCTCCTTTATTACTTTTCGAATAATTGCTTTTGGTGAAGAAAATGGACAATCCGCGATAATTCCCTTCACCTGCTTTGGCAGATTCATATCCGCAGTCATCAGCACCGTCGCGGCACCCATAGAGATACCGGACAACACAAGCTTTGTGTCCTCACCAAAGCGTTCTAACGCCCACTCTATCCAGCGGATACAGTCATAGCGTTCCTTGATTCCAAAGGTTATGGTTCTTCCCTCGCTCTTGCCATGTGCACGCTGGTCGACAATCAGTATATTATAGCCACGCTTTTTGCTGTAAATAAAGATTCCATTGCCATCCCTAAGCCAGCTGCCTCTGTATCCATGCATGAAGATTACAAGTGGTGCACCATCCTTTCGATGATAGTACCTTCCCGATAGTCTTAACCCATCATCCGAGCAGATAGACACCTCCTCATACGGATGCTCTAATACAAAGTTCATCGCGCTTCTTATAAGCTCTCGATGAGGCTCATACTGCTCTCCCCGTGGAATCTCGTTCTCCCCAGACATATACTTCTTATTCCCCGAAAAGCAGATATCGAATACGAACAATAAAGCTCCAAAAAACAGCATTGCTACTGCTACGATAATCCATACAACCATTTTCCTACACCTATATTACACGTTTTATTTTTCATAGTTTCTTCTGCTTTGCAGCCAGAAATTAATATTCCTCTTTTTGTAGAAATTATACACTTTTTCCATGCATACTTCAATCACGAGAGGAACAAAGGGTACCGCATCACCCGCGATACCCCTGTAATTGGTCCATTATATATAGGCCTTCATAGCTTCTTCATCGCCCAAAGTGTAATCACCCATGCAATCATTGGAATTACGCAGAACAAAAAATGTGGCTTCGTCCTTCACAATTGTAATGTGATACATGATTTCCTCATTGGAAAACTGCTGTTCTATAAATACTGCTTCAATTCTTCGGAGGTGCCTTCGATAGCGTCAATTGCATCGCGAACCTGCTGTGCATAGCTTAAGTTATTTTCGCTCATTTCCTGAACCTGCTCTGCACTTGCAGTTACTTCTTCCGTTGCAGCCGAAAGCTGTGTAATGTTCTCAACAATACGGTTATTGGCATCTAAGAGACCTTCAATTCTTCTATCAATCTCGTCAATATCTAAGAGCAGCTCTGTCATGTTGCTATTTAAGCTTTCAAACGTTTCCGCTGCAGTCTGAATCTTCACATTCTGCTGTTCGGTTGCTTCTACAGAGCTTTCTACAGAAGATACAACTTCATTTGCGTTTTCATTTAACTCATTTACGATTCTTGTAATCTGCTCCGTCGATGTCTTGGTCTGTTCTGCCAGTTGGCGAATCTGGTCCGCAACAACCGCAAAGCCTCTACCCGCTTCTCCTGCTCTTGCACTTTCGATAGAAGCGTTGAGCGCGAGGAGATTGGTCTGACTTGAGATATTCAAAATCATACCTGCGATTTCCTCTACCTCTTTGGTCTTGTTCTGAAGACGTGTCATTGCCGCGGTCACTTCATGGTTTGTATTGGCAATCTGTACCGACTGTTCCTTTAATTCTTCCATAACCACGATATTTTCCTGAATACTGTTATTGGATTCTGTCGCAATTCCTACCATCTTCTGTGAGCGCTGTCCAGTCTCTTCAATTGCTTCCTGAATGCTCTGAGTCATGGTATTCTGCTCTTCAATGCTCTGAGCAGTTGTATTGGCTGCAGTTGTAATCTCCTGCATACTAAATGCTACCGACTCTGTCGTAGACACTAATTTTTCAATAAGAGAAGCACTTTCCTCAGCCTTATCAGACACTGTCTTAGAAGTAATAACGATTCCATCAAATACTTCCTTCTGCTTATCATTCTGTTCCTCCACAGAGCCAAGTGCATGGTCGCTAAAGAGCTTTGATGTTGTACTGATTTTATTCAACACAATGATAAAGAAATAGATACAGAGTGCACTCAACAATGTATCAACATTGGTAGCATCTGGATTCTTGATAATTCTTGCAACAAAAACAATCGTGTATGCAATTGCGTACCAGATTACCGCTCTCTTAAATACCTTTGTCTGATAATATGGAATCTGCAATGCCAATACGGCAAACATACAATAGAAAATGAATGTCGCATCCGTCTGTGCACCAATCAAGAATACCTCAATACCGGTCTGCACCAACACGAAAATACGCAGCCTGCTTCCGCCCTTATCCTTAAAAAACGTAACCAGATTCATCACTACGAAAACCGTAATCAAAACTGTGTTTGCATATACAACGATTGGCTGAATGGAGTTGGTCATATGCTTTAACCACATAAAAAGCAGGAACAACACCCACATCGCAGTTGTGGAAAGGATGTAGAACTTGTTCATCAAGGTATAGCGTTCCTTCACATCGTTATACAGAAATTTTTTATCATTTGTTTTCGCCATAAAACCCTCCCTGTTTATATTCTCTTTGGCATTTATATAGTTATGTATATAATACTATATAGGGAGCAAAAAAGCCATACTAAAGCACTAAAAAAGCGCCCGAAGGCGCCTTTTATAATAGCTTAATTCCATGTGTTTCACATTCTTCCACAATAGCTTCTGGCCAGATAGAACTCTGCACCTCTCCGATATGTGCTTTACGGAGGAAGAACATACAGATACGCGACTGTCCGATACCGCCGCCGATTGTGTATGGAAGCTCCTCCTTCAATACAGACTTCTGGAATGAAAGCTCCGCTCTCTCCTTGCAGCCAGCCTTTTCTAACTGCTCTGTAAGTGCCTTTCTATCGACACGAATACCCATAGAAGAAAGCTCCAGTGCGATATCAAGTACTGGGTAGTACACGATAATATCTGCGTTCAATGACCAGTCATCGTAGTCTGGTGCACGTCCATCATGTGGCTCTCCGGATGCCAGCTTGTCACCAATCTGCATGATACATACTGCACCCTTTGCCTTTGTGATATAGTATTCTCGCTCCTTTGGAGTGTTGTCCGGGAACATATCCTCTAATTCCTGTGTCGTAATAAAGAAGATTTCCTTAGGAAGAATCAAATCAATAAAGTCATACTGAATTGCCATGTACTGCTCTGTTTTGCGTAAGCATTTGTATACTGTGCGTACCGTCTCCTTGAGATATTCCAGATTACGGTCTTCCTTGCGGATTACCTTTTCCCAGTCCCACTGGTCTACAAAAATCGAATGAATATTGTCGGTGTCCTCGTCACGGCGAATCGCGTTCATATCGGTGTAGATACCTTCACCAAGCGCGAAACCGTACTTTTTCAGGGCGTAACGTTTCCATTTTGCAAGTGACTGAACAACCTCTGCCTGTTTCTCATCCTGTTCCCTGATGCCAAATGAAACCGGTCTCTCGTAACCATTCAGGTTATCATTTAGTCCTGTTTTGGGATCTACAAATAATGGAGCAGACACACGTGAAAGATGCAATCTCTGTGCCAAAAGTCCCTGAAAGAAGTCTTTTACTGTCTTAATTGCAATCTGAGTATCATGAAGATTCAGCTCTGATTCATAATCCTTTGGTATAATAAGTCCCTTCATACTAACTTCCTCGTAAAAAAATTTTCTATCATTATAGCACAATAAGTTTAGAATTCAATACTTTAATGTAATAAATTCTATAAATTTTCCAGCTCATCCAACCAGATTCTTGCGCATGCATCCGAAGGCATTCTAAGGTCCCCTCTTGGAGACAATGCAACCGAACCAACCTTTGGTCCATCCGGCAGACAGGAGCGCTTAAACTGCTGACTGAAAAATCGTCGGTAGAAGGTTTTCAACCATTTCAGAATCGTCTCATCTGAGTATTCTCCTGCAAAAGCCACTCTTGCAAGCATGTAGATTTTTGCTGGCGCAAAACCAAAACGGAGAATATAGTACATAAAGAAATCATGCAACTCATATGGTCCTACTAGGTCTTCTGTCTTCTGTGCAATCTCACCGTTTTCTTCTGGTGGAAGCAGCTCTGGCGAAACCGGAGTATCCAGCACATCACGAAGCACGGCTGCAAGAGCCTCATCGCCACAATTATCCGCATAATACGCAACCAGATGGCGCACCAATGTCTTCGGTACAGAAGCATTTACGCCATACATCGACATGTGATCGCCGTTGTAGGTTGCCCATCCAAGCGCAAGCTCTGACATATCACCGGTTCCGATTACCATGCCATTTTCCTTATTTGCAATATCCATAAGAATCTGCGTTCTCTCACGCGCCTGCGAATTTTCGTATGTCACATCATGCACACCGGCATCATGTCCAATATCTGAAAAATGCTGTAACACAGCTTCTTTAATGCTTATTTCACGGAAGGTTACGCCGAGCTGTTTGATCATCGCTACTGCGTTATCGTAGGTTCTGTCTGTTGTACCAAAGCCCGGCATTGTAATTGCCACGATATCCTTGCGGTCTTTTCCCAGCCAATCAAAGGCCTTTACTGTAACAAGCAGTGCCAGAGTCGAATCCAACCCACCGGAAATACCGATGACTGCACTCTTCGCGTTGGTATGCTCAATACGCTTCTTAAGCCCCATCGCCTGAATGCTAAATACATCCTCGCAGCGTTTCTTTCGGTTTCCGTCTGCGCGCGGTACGAAAGGCATAGGGTCAATATACCTTGTCATCGTAAACACACCAGACGCATCAAGCTGGAATGGTACACAGATATGGTCATCTGTAATCTCGAAGGTATTCTTTCTTCTTCGGTCTATCTCTAAACGCTCGATATCGATTTGGGCATAGAGAATGCCATTTTCAAAGCGCTGGCTTTCTGCAAGCACTGAGCCATTCTCTGCGATAAGATTGTGCCCACTATAAACCACATCCTGCGTAGATTCTCCCTCACCGGCACTCGCATAGATGTAGCCACAGACAAGACGTGCCGACTGACCGCTTACAAGCTCCTTGCGATAGGTGTCCTTTCCGGTTGTTTCATTTGATGCGGACTGATTTACAATCACCGTTGCACCGCCCAATGCATGACGGATGCTTGGTGGCTGTGGAGTCCACAGATCCTCACAGATTTCCGCTGCAATCTTAAGCGATGGCATATTCTGACAATAGAAGAGCAAATCTGTCGCAACAGGCACAACCTGTCCATTTGGAAGAAGCTCTTCCGTCTCCATAGCTGCGCCGCTGGTAAAATAACGCGCCTCATAGAATTCGTTATAGTTTGGAATGAAGGTCTTTGGCACCATACCAAGTACCTCCCCCCTTGAAACTGCCGCTGCCACATTATACAGCTTGCCGTTTATCACATATGGAAGTCCTACAAAGAAAATGCCATCACAGGATGCACTTTCTTCTGCAATTAGAAGCAGCTCTTCCTGTGCTGCTGCAAGAAGTGTTTCCTGCCAAAACAAGTCCCCACAGGTATAGCCTGTGATACAAAGCTCTGGAAAAACTACGATTTTGGCACCATTTTGGGCAGTCTGTTGCATAGCTGCACGAATCTGCTCTCCGTTATATTTTGTGTCTGCCACTTTCACTGTTGGAGTTACGGCTGCAACCTTTACAAATCCGTATTTCATGCTTTTCTAATCTCCTTTAATTCCTCAATATCGAAAGTATATGCCGTATTACAGAAATGGCATTTTACCTCAATGCTTTCTCCATCATTAATAATATCGTCCAAATCCTTCCTGTTGATACTTGCCAATGCTCTGGATACCTTTTCTTTTGAGCAGTCGCAGTAGAACTGTGTGTCAAGGGTATCTGTGATTTCCAGTCCCATTTCGCCTAGGATTTCCTCTAGAATTCCCTCTGGCGAAAGGCCTCTTTCTAGCATATTGGTTACAGAATCGATTGTGGCGATGCGTTTTTCCAGCTTGTCAATCACTTCGTCGCTGGTAAAAGGCATAAGCTGAATAATAAATCCACCTGCCTGCTTTACAGAGCCATCCTTATCCACAAGCACGCCAAGTCCAACCGCAGATGGAACCTGTTCGCTCGTTGCAAAGTAATAGGTCAAGTCCTCTGCGATTTCACCGGTCTGTAACTGACACTGTCCCACATATGGCTCTTTTAGTCCCATGTCCTTGATTACGCTTAGTACCCCAAGGTCAAGCGCACCACCAACGTTTAATTTGCCCTGTGCGTTTGGCGGGAGGTCAACATCGGGATTTAACACGAAGCCTTTGACATTTCCCTTAGAATCAGCCGTTACCGTAAGCCCCTTCGCCGGACCCGAGCACTGAATCTGAAGGGTTAACACATCCTTGTCCCCTTTCATCATGCTTCCCATCATCGCACCTGCTGCAAGGAGTCTTCCAAGCGCAGCGGTCATAATCGGAGAGGTGTTGTGGTCCTCTCTTGCGGTTTCTACCATTTCTTTTGCATTAACAGCAAATGCACGAATGCTGGCATCTGCTGCTGTTGCTCTTACAATATAATCTGACATTTATTTTTCCTTCCTCTCATTTCGGCATTCTTCGAGACTTCCGCCTCTTACTTTGCGCACTCTCGCGCCACAATTGTGATTTTCTCACTGTCGTCTGCTACCGGGTCTTTGGTGTAAGCATCGTAAGCGGCCACGAATTCCAGCCCTGCCTCTTGTAACAGGCGCTTAATTGTGGCAAGCTCATAGCATTTCTGATAGTGAACCTCCTGGAAACGCGCAAAGCGTGCGTCTCTTTCCTTTATATAGAGAGTCAGGTCATACTCATTGATGCCTTCCTCCTCATCATAGTAATTTTCCCAGATAAAACTGCCTTCCGCACGCGTCTCGGCGAAGGTATTTTCTGCCAAAAGCTCTCGATATTTATAACTGCTATTGATGTCAAACACAAATAATCCGCCTGGGTCCAGATAATTATTCACCAGGGAAAACACCTGACGCAGCTCATCCTCTTCTAATATATAGTTGATACTGTCACAGGCGCTGTAAATGGCACGCACCGTTCCATACAGCTCAAACTCACGCATATCCTGCATCAGATACAGGATAGAGGTTCCACCAAACTCTCTGGCAATATCGAGCATCTCATAGGAGTTGTCCACCCCAATCATGTCATAGCCTTTTTGTTCCATGAGGCGAGTCAGTTTTCCTGTTCCGCATCCCAGGTCAAGAAGTAGTCCATCTTCAATTCCGTGCTCCGCCAAAAGCGTTGCCAGATACTGGCTCCACTCTTCATATGGCACATTGTCCATGAACAAGTCATAGACCCTTGCAAAACTTGTATAGCTTTCCATGAAATCCTCCAGCGCATAATAATACAGACTAAGTTTAGCAACTTTTCTATGGAAAAGCAAGGTTGATATTTCTCACACAAACCTTTATACTTGTATG
>CAYPAM010000023.1:0-14259 GCA_964408715.1 uncultured Lachnobacterium sp. | reverse complement strand
CCGTTATACTTATCCATCTTCTCTCATCCAGACTATACTGTCGGTTCTGGAATTTCACCAGATCGGCCTTGTGGGTTCCGCAAGGTTCGCAGACTGTAGAGTTTGCTTTGCAAACTCGCTTGGCTTGACATTAGTCAAGACAATGTTACTGCCGGTGGGGAATTGCGCCCCGCCCCGAAGAATTCCTATTTATTTTACTGTTTTATTGTATGCGAGTGTGTGTCTTATGTCAATGGGGTTCTTGTATTATTTCAACACCTTTTTCACATAATCCAAATCAATGGTATCTACTCCGTCTTGTTGGGCACATGCAATAAGGTTCTGAAATGTCTTCTCTAACGCGCACAGCCCTTCGCCACCTTCCAAAATCATCTCATCCAATGCTTCTTCCGGAATATGGTAGCCTTCTGCATTGTATTTTTTTATCCAGTCCGCCAAATAAGCCCTACTGCATTTTACATAGTCGTTATCTAAACTTTTCAATGACATTTTAACCTTTATTCTCCAATTCCTTCAATTTCATCTTAACCCATATTACACTTTATAGGTTTAGTCGTCAACTCTTTTAAAGTTTTATTTTTATTCTGGCTATCTTGGTAAAATACTATGAGTAGAAAGGATGTGATTCTGTGAAAAATCTAAAAGCACTGCGCTTACAATATAATCTTAGCCAACAAAAACTTGCCGACATCCTGCACGTCAGTCAACAATCGATTTATAAATATGAAAACGGAATTGCTTCCCCAGATATTGAAACCTTAATCCGTATGGCAGATTTCTTCAACACCTCAATTGACTACCTGGTAGAGTATACGGATATCCCGCACAAAATAGAACCGGTTTCTGAAAATATGTTAAATGAAGAAGAAGCTTCACTACTGAGCGATTATCGAAAGCTGTCAGCTTCACAGCGAAAATCCATTCAGATGATAACCGCTGAATATCTCAATATGACAAAATAAAGAGGCTGTTGCAACAGCCTCTTTATTTTTCTTAAAATCTAAGACAACTATCAAATTCCACGCATTGTAAGCTGGATTCTCTGTTTCTTTAAATCCACACTCATAACCTTTACATCAACAATATCACCAACACTGACTGCCTCTAGCGGATGCTTGATGTAGCGGTCGGTAAGCTGTGAGATGTGAACGAGTCCATCCTGATGTACTCCGATGTCTACGAAAGCGCCGAAGTCGATTACGTTACGAACTGTTCCCTTTAATACCATACCAGGGGTTAAATCCTTCATCTCAAGAACGTCACTGCGAAGGATAGGCTTTGGCATGTCCTCACGAGGGTCACGCGCCGGCTTTTCTAATTCTTTCACAATATCCTGCAAGGTCAGTTCCCCAATACCAAGCTCGGTAGCAAGCTTTTTGTAATCGCTTACTTTCTTGGAGATACCTGCCACGGTACGATTCTTGACATCATCCATAGTATAGCCAAGCTTTGCAAGAAGCTCATAGGTTGCATCGTAGCTTTCCGGATGAACGCCGGTTCCATCCAGTGGGTTCTTGCCACCTGTGATACGCATGAAGCCCGCACACTGTTCGTATGCCTTTGGTCCAAGCTTAGCTACCTTCAGAAGCTCTGCTCTTGATTTGAATGCACCGTTTTCTTCACGATAGGTTACGATATTTTTTGCAATAACCTTGGTAATACCGGAGATGTATTCTAGCAGGGAAGCAGAAGCAGTATTTAAGTCAACACCGACCTTATTTACACAGTCTTCAACAACACCACCAAGGGCTTCGCTTAATTTCTTCTGATTCATGTCATGCTGGTATTGACCTACACCGATTGATTTTGGGTCAATCTTTACAAGCTCGGCAAGTGGGTCCTGCAAACGACGCGCCATAGAGGTTGCGCTACGCTGTCCTACATCGAAGTTTGGGAACTCCTCGGTTGCAAGCTTACTTGCTGAATATACAGAAGCGCCTGCTTCGTTTACGATAATATACTGCACCTGCACCGGAATCTCTTTTAAGAGCGATACAATCACCTGCTCGGATTCACGAGATGCGGTTCCATTTCCAAGTGAAATCAAAGTAATCTTGTATTTGGAGATGAGCTTCTTTAATACGGCTTTTGCTTCCTCCACCTTGTTCTGTGGAGCAGTTGGATAGATAACGGTTGTGTCTAATACCTTTCCAGTTGGGTCAACAACTGCAAGCTTACATCCTGTACGGAAAGCCGGGTCCCAACCAAGCACAACCTGTCCAGCAATTGGAGGCTGCATCAGAAGCTGTTCTAAGTTCTTACCAAACACCTTAATGGCGCTGTCTTCTGCCTTTTCTGTCAGGTCGTTACGAATCTCACGCTCGATGGAAGGTGCAATCAGACGCTCATATGCATCTGCGATGGCTTCTTTGATACGCTCTGCACATTCACCTTCGTGCACGATAATCTTTTTCTCAAGATATGCGATGATATCATCCGTTGGTGCCTCAAGCTTGACCGTCAGAATTTTCTCATTCTCGCCACGATTAATAGCAAGTGTTCTATGTCCTGCAAGCTTAGACAAAGCCTCGTCAAATTCGTAATACATCTCGTATACCGACTCTGCTTCCTTGTCCTTTGCCACAGATGTGATACGCCCCTTCTTCATCGTAAGGTCACGAATCTTGGTTCTATAATCTGCCGTCTCGGAAATCATTTCCGCAATGATGTCCTTCGCACCTGCGATAGCATCCTCTACCGTAAGCACTTCCTTTTCCTCACTAATATACTGTGCCGCCTCATCTTCAAGTGGTGTCTTAAGCATCTGGAGCATAATGATGTTCGCCAGCGGCTCTAAGCCTTTTTCCTTTGCGATGATAGCACGTGTACGGCGTTTTGGACGATATGGGCGATACAGGTCGTCAACTGCTACCTGTGTCTCTGCCGCTAGGATTTGCGCCTTCAATTCTTCGGTTAATTTGCCCTGCTCCTCGATGCTGGCAAGAACGGTCTGCTTCTTCTCCTCCAGATTGCGAAGATAGTTCAGACGGTCATAAAGATTACGAAGAATCTCATCGCTCAATGCTCCTGTCGCTTCTTTACGATAACGAGCAATAAAAGGAATTGTATTTCCTTCATCAATGAGCTTTACCGCGGCATCTGCCTGTCCTTTTTTGATGCCAAGTTCTTCTGCAAGTTTTGCAATAATATCCATAAAATACCTCTTGTTAATAAAATTTTCACTTTCTCTATTATATACGAAGTGGTATGATGTTTTCAAGAAAACTATTCATATAAGGAGTTTAAAACATGGATCATAACACGAATTATAATCCATATGAGGGTTCACCAAATCCACAAGGTAATTCACCATATGGATATCCCGTATACAAACCGACAAATACCATGGAATTGGCATCCATGATTCTTGGTGTTGCCAGCCTCATTACATGCAATTGCCTATATATCTCAATTCCGGCGGGTGCACTGGCGATTATTTTCGCACTGCTTTCCAGAGGTGGCAAGATGACCATTGATGCCAAGGCAAGAACAGGACTGATACTGGGGATTATCGGCATTGTCATTACGCTCGTCTTCTATGCCTTTTCATTTTATATTGCTATTCAGGAATACGGCAGCTTTGAAGCTCTGCTACGAGAATCCTGCGAAATGGCCGGCTATGATTACGACGCATTATTTGGAGACCTCTTCCAATAAGGCTTACATCAGCGCTACGCCTGTAAAAAGGAGTACGCCGTTTTTCCAGAGAAAGTTGAATACCGCAAGCCCTAACCCAATCCACAGATAAATCATGCGAAAATGCAATCCGATACGAAGCCTGTTACGACTGATTCGCTGGATGGTATGCGATATCATAAACCATCCGCCCACGATTGCTACGTATGGAACGAACGGATGCAAGAATAAGGACCGCAAAAGATTGCCTCTCGCCAACGCGAATACCGCTCGGGTGCCGCCGCAGCCAAGGCAGTAATATCCGGTAACCTTGTGGAAAATGCATGGCGGCATATAGTCGATAATATCGACATGAAGCAGTTCACGCAGTCCGATATAGAGCAACGCAACTGCTATGCAGCCCCATCCAATCATGTAAAATTGCTTGTCGAGTTCTGGTTCTGGACGCATAGGTATTCCTCTCAAAAAACAAATAATCAATACATATATAATATAGGAGTATTCATGAAAAGAAAAGTAAAAGAATTAAAAAGAATTGCACGCAAGAATCTCGCCGGAAATTATGGCATTTTTATAAGAGCATATGTCCTGACAAGTGCGATTGTCACGCTTGTGGAGCTGCCATTTGCGATGCTGCAAAACGATGATACATGGTCTATCCCAAATATCATATATTTGATTGCCCAGATATTAATTAACATCATTGCAATTATTCTGGTATGCGGTCAGTACAACCTGCATCTGTCCCTTGCCCGCACCCAAGCGGCTACCCCACAGGACTTTGCAAAACCACTTCGCAATCAACCAGACCGATATATCGTTGCGAACTTCATTTTGTACGGATTGTCACTACTTTCGCTGCTTCCTACCTTTGGTGGAATGGCGATTGTGCTTTTTCAAGATACCATTGGCTGGTTAATGCTTGCACTCATACTAAACATCATTGGCTTACTACTCACCATGTATGTATCTCTAAGCTTTAACCTTGTATTCTTTGTGATGCTGGATAATCCTTCTATGAAGGCGGTGGAAGCCTTCAAGACAACTCTCCAGTTGATGAAGACCCACAAAAAGCGTTACCTGTACATACAGTTTAGCTTCCTTGGAATGCTGTTACTTGCGGCGCTCTCCTTTGGAATTGGTATGCTGTGGGTTGAACCTTATATGAGCCAGACGGTAACACTCTTCTACTTAGACATCAAGGATGAGCTTGATACCGTTTTGACAGAACGAAGAAAAATGGAAGATGCACCAGAACCTACGGTAATCAACCATTACGTATAACGAACGCCAAAGAGCTGTTGCGCCATGAGTTTTTTCGGGAAAACCCATTTTGCAACAGCCTCTTCTATTTATGGATTCTTTACGATTCTTCGCACGCCAGCAATGCTACGGCAATTCCAGCTACGATTCGATGTAATACCGGTACTGCTTGACTGTGCTTCTACGATTTTACCATTTCCAATGTAAATCGCCACGTGACCAATACCCTTGTATTTGTTATAGACAATGATATCGCCCGGTTGCAGATTCTCTTCCTTTGCTTCGATTTCTGTTCCGACATTCAAGAAGCTCATGGAATAACGTGGTGTCGAGATACCAAAGTTCTCATATACCAAATGCACAAAACCAGAACAGTCACAGCCCTTTGTTAAGCTGTTACCACCCCATACATATGGGTTACCAACATATTTGAGAGCAAAGTTTACAATCTGTGTTCCTGTTACACTCCCAAGAAGTGCTGCTTCCTGTTTCTTCTTCTCTTCCTCTTCCTTACGCTTACGTTCTTCCTCTGCCTTACGACGCTCTTCTGCGATAATCGCTTCCTGTTTTGCAATCTCAGCCTTTAACTCAGTAGCCTTCTTCTGTGCGCTCGCTAACAGAGAATCGAACTCTGCTTTGTCTTCATTTAACTGTGCTAATGTAGCTTCTATATCAGCCTGCTGCGCCAGATATACTTCCTCTTTTGCAAGAAGCTCATCCATCTGCTCTAGGAGCAAATCCTGCTTCGCAATCACAGTATCTACGGCATCCTGATACTTTTGTGTCAGCTCGCGGTCTGTCTCGTGAACCTGGGATATGTACTCCACACGATTCAACAAATCCGCCAGACCCTCTGCCTTAAGCAACGCCTCCCACAAAGAATCCGCAGCACTGTTTTCATACATATACTGAATACGCAGTACCATTGCATCATACTGCTTATCCGCTTCCTCGGTTGCCGCTGCAAGCTCCTGCTGTGTGACTTCAATTGCATCATTCGTTGCATCGATTTCCTTCTCCAGCTCTTGCTGCTGTGCCAGAAGGCTCTTTAATTTCTTCTTTGTAACGGAAATCTCATCTGCAATCTCCTGCTGACTATCCTTGATGTCACTAATCTCGTTATTTACATCCTTAAGATTATTTTCCGCTTCTTCCCTCTTCTGCGTTGCAGAAGTCGCAAAGATGTTTTCTGGTAAGTGTGGCGTACACACGAGTGTACACACCACAAGCACCAGCGCCATCCATTTCTTATTCTTCATTAATATCTCTCCCTCTTATAAAACCTTGGTTGTCCACTGCGAACAGTCCCAAACCTTGCTTACAACATCACTATAGAATTCCGGTTCATGACAAATAAGAAGTATACTTCCCTTATAGTCGATTAACGCTCTCTTCAACTCTTCCTTGGCGTCCACATCCAAATGGTTGGTCGGCTCGTCCAATAGCAGGATGTTCGTATCTCTGTTAATCAACTTGCACAGACGCACCTTCGCCTGCTCACCACCACTTAATACACGTACCTGACTCTCAATATGCTTGGTGGTAAGTCCGCATTTTGCCAATGCCGAACGAACCTCATATTGGCTGAAGGATGGAAATTCATTCCAGATCTCCTGAATACAGGTGTTTGTATTTTCTTCTTTAATCTCCTGTTCGAAATACCCAATCTCCAGATTGTCACCCAGAGTCACGCCACCACTGATGGATGGAGTCAAACCTAAGATACTACGAAGCAATGTGGTCTTACCAATACCGTTTGCCCCTACAAGCGCAACCTTTTCGCCGCGCTCCATAGAAATATTCAAAGGCTTTGATAATGGCTCGTCATAACCGATGACTAAATCTTTTGTTTCAAAAAGTATTTTTCCTGAAGTACGTCCCACCTTGAAATTGAACTCTGGCTTTGGTCTTTCCGCTGCCAATTCAATCACATCCATCTTATCCAATTTCTTCTGACGAGACATCGCCATGTTACGAGTTGCAACACGCGCTTTGTTACGAGCAACGAAATCCTTCAACTCGCTGATTTCCTGCTGCTGCTTACGATATGCTGCTTCCAACTGTGACTTTTTCACCTCATACACCTCTTGGAAGTGCTCATAATCGCCCACATATCTGTCTAAGTGCTGATTTTCCATATGATAAATAATGTTGATTACTTCATTAAGGAAAGGAATATCATGAGAAATGAGGATAAACGCATTCTCATATTCCTGTAAGTAACGTTTCAGCCAGGAAATATGCTCTTCATCCAGATAGTTGGTAGGCTCGTCGAGAAGCAGAATGTCCGGTTTCTCTAACAACAGCTTCGCCAAAAGCACCTTCATACGCTGTCCGCCACTTAAGTCTGTAACGTCGTGGTCTAATCCCAAATCCAACAGTCCTAACGCTCTTGCTACTTCCTCAACCTTAGAATCAATGATGTAAAAATCATGGCTATCCAGCATATCCTGAATCACGCCAAGCTCTTCCATCATGGCTTCCATCTCGTCCGGACTCGCATCCCCAAGCTTCTCGCAGATATGATTCATACGCTCTTCCATTTCAAAAAGCCATGCAAAAGCGGATTTTAACACACTTTCAATTGTCATACCCTTGGTAAGGCTTGCGGTCTGGTCTAAATAACCAACGCGAACGTTTTTCGACCATTCCACCTTGCCCTCATCTGGCATCAGCTTGCCGGTTACAATATTCATAAATGTCGACTTACCTTCGCCATTGGCACCAACAAGTCCAATGTGTTCGCCTTTTAAAAGGCGGAAGGATACATCATCAAAAATTGCACGGTCACCAAAGCCATGAGTAAGATGTTCAACGTTTAAAATGCTCATTCTTATACTCGTCTTTCTTATTCTTTCGTTTCTCTTTTGTATTTACAGTGGAGACACCATCTTTGTTAAAATATAATCCACGATAGCGCCCGCTACTTCCTGCTTGGACATCAGTTCAAGCTCCTTACACTCATCCTTGGTAATAAAAGTTACCACATTGGTGTCTGTACCGAAGCCTGCGCCTGCAACCTTTAAATTATTGGCTACAATCATATCCACGTTCTTTTTGTCTAATTTGTTTCGGGAATTTTCTAACATGTTTTCTGTTTCCATGGAAAATCCACAAATAAACTGCCCTTCTGTCTTGTTTGCACCAAGGAAGGCTAATATATCTTCTGTACGTTCTAATTCCACTACGGAATCCGAATCTTTTTTCTTAATCTTCTCATCAGCCGGATGCGCAGGTCTGTAATCAGCTACTGCCGCCGTCTTGATAATAATCTGCTGCTCTTTATAGCAATTCTTAACTGCTTGTGCCATATCCCAAGCGGATGTTACTGGAACCACATTTACAAATGGTGGCGGTGTAATTGATACCGGTCCTGTAACAAGTGTAACGTCTGCACCACGACGCATGCAGTTTTCTGCAATTGCATATCCCATCTTCCCTGTCGAATGATTGGTAATAAAACGTACCGGGTCTAACTTTTCCTGTGTTGGTCCTGCGGTTACCAATACCCTCACACCACTTAAGTCTTTTTCCAGCGCAATGGTACGAAGGATGTAAGACAAAAGCACCTCTGGCTCTGGCATTTTACCTGCACCTGTATCTCCACAAGCCAGATAGCCGGTAGCCGGGTCAATAATCTCATATCCGTAGTGTTCTAATTTCTTCAGGTTATCCTGCAGGATTGGATTTTCAAACATATTGGTATTCATAGCTGGCGAAATCAGTTTTGGACATTTGCATGCCATAATGGTTGTGGTCAGCATATCGTCCGCGATGCCATTGGCAATTTTCCCAATCACATTGGCAGAAGCTGGTGCCACCAGAAAAATGTCTGCTCTCTTGGCCAGCGATACATGTTCTACATTGAACTGAAAATTACGGTCGAATGTATCTACCAGACATTTGTTGCCGGTCAAGGTTTCAAATGTAATTGGATTAATAAAATTCGTTGCATTCTGCGTCATAATCACATGCACATCTGCATGCAGCTTCACCAAGGCGCTGGCAAGATTGGCAATCTTATATGCTGCAATACTGCCTGTTACACCTAAGACAACTGTTTTTCCTTTCAGCATAACCACATCTCCTATTCTTTGATTGGTTTTATCTTTATCAGAACAATTCCTACTGCGGAAACAATGATTCCGGATACAATCGCTTCTATCACACCGTTAAAGCTGATAATGCCTCCGATAACGCCTGCCACAGCAGATGGGTCGATACTAAGCGCGGTTGCATACGAATCCTTATACAACAGGAAAATAGAACCCATTACTAAAAGTGTATTGGTGAATGCGCCTAACACACCTGCAATTGCAAAGCTTACTGCTTTTGATTTTATCGGCTTCTTCAGTCCAAGATATACGAAGTAAGGAACTACTCCGACTAAGATTCTTGGCACGAAACAGATAAATGTGCTACATAGCACGCCTTTTACTCCAAACATCTCACCTGCCAGAATCGGTGAAAATACAAACGCCGACAGCGAAGACGGTGTAATGGTATTCTTCAGAAAGCTTGTGAATCCAAATAAGAAGCCTAAGAACGCTCCTCGTTTCGGTCCACAGAATAGCGATCCGATAATGACTGGAATCTGAATGATGGTTGCGTTGATGATACCAAGTGGAATATATCCAAGTGGTGTGAATGCCATGATTATGATAATCGCAGCAAACAGGCTGGTGAGTACCAGCAATTTCATATTTTCTTTCTTCTGCATTGTTTTTCCTCCTATCCGGTAAAAGCCACATACACGTGGTCTCTTCCAATATTTCTGTCATCAATGCATTTTTGTACATAATAATACTAACACCTTATAGGTAGTGGGGTCAAGAGAAAAGAACTACCAGATATTGTAATATGGCAGCTCTTATACTTTTGTCAAGACTTTATTCAATTGTACAGCTATCACGGATGCCATAATGCATTTTATAATGTCACCCGCAAGAAAAGGCAGTGATACCGTTATCACCGCTGTCCATAAATCAAACCCATTGTAACAGCACATCATTCCAATTGCACATACATGCTGAATAGGAATTCCCACCAAAATCGTTACGAACAGATAGGTCTTTAGATGATTCTTTTGTCCCTTCAACAGACTAATTGCAATGACTGCAAAGAAAAAGCCAAAGTAAAACCCACCTGTTGGTCCAAAAAGCTTTCCTGGGCCTGCTGTTCCAGCCGTAAAAACAGGCAATCCAATTAGGCCCATGAGCAGATAGGTAATCATCGTAAGCGCAGCCTCTTTGGGCCTTAGAATCAATCCGATTACATTTACCATAATCGTATGAAAGCTAAGCACAATCGGTGTAAAAGGCAATGGGATTACAAGATAGGACGAGGCACATAATAACGCCACACATAAGGCTATCTTTGTTAAATTGTAGGTATCAGTTCGTTTCACATTTGTACTCATGCCTTGCATTATATCAAATCTCATTCAAAAATTCCATCATCTGTTCACCTGTCATTGATTGGTATTCGAATACGTCCTCTAACGTATCTTCGTTCCATCGGAACACAACAACCTCTTCTAAGTAGGTATGTGGGACTTCTCTACTTGGATACTTTTCCTGCCAATCCGGATGTTTTTCTAACATATACTCTTCTGCCAGAGTTGCCGCAATACTTTGTGTATCCGAAATCGCAGTTCCACACACCGATACTCCAGGCGGACTGGAATGCACAAGCAGCACGCTGCCATCCTCACAGGTTCCCAGGCTTAACCACACATGCCCCTGCATACTCACAATATCCCCCGGCAGAAATTTGTGCGGATTCTTAACCAGCTTCCCCCACCCCCGACCTGCAAAGTCCTCTGCCATCGTGGTAGAAAATGTTACATATCCGTCCTGTCCATTTTCTTTCTCAAAAAGGTTATAAATTACCCAGCCAATATATCCGGAGCAGTCCAATCCATTCTCTGACTCGTAACGATGTTCCTCAAAATCATAGTCTGCTCCCTGCTCATCAGCAAATTCTTTCCATCTAGAGCTAAGCCCCAGTTGTGTTGCACTCTTCCCTGCCCGCTCATTGTCCGAATCCCAACCGCCACCCCATATGTACATGGTTGTGCCTACCGGCTCCATAGCGATTTCAAACAGTGTAGCCATTGACGGAACGCTTATCTCTTGCCCTGATGTTTCTAGCCTGATATCGCCAACGCTTACACATCTTGTTAATAGCGATGAAATCAGCAGAATGATAACCAATATGAATATTTTCACAAGCTCCGGAACTTTATACCGCTTTCTTGATTGCATAAAAAATCCCCATTCTCTCATGTTATTTCATTTATTCAATGATACTCTATTCTATGAGAGGAATGGGGATATATTCTATTTCTTATTTGCGGCCCTCAAATGTGCCAGAACACGCGGAGCTGCAATCAAAAACCATGTGGAAAACTTTTGCGGTTGTTCCTCCATTTCCTTCTGCAATTCCTGCATGTCCACCCAGCGAAGCTCCAGAATTTCATCCGGGTCTGCCTGTAGCTGCCCATGATAATCTGTCAAAAAGACATGGTCCATCTCGTACTCACTTAAGCCATCATACTGACTGAAATAAATGAACGAGAACATCTCATGTGGCTGAGCGCTTCCCTGTGGGATGCCAAGCTCCTCTTCCAAGCGCTTCTGCACTGCGTCCTCTAATGACTCGCCCCTTCTCGGATGCGAGCAACAGGCATTCGCCCACAGCCCGCCGGAATGGTACTTATTCAAGGCTCTACGCTGCAACAGCATCTTGCCGTCGTGTACGATAAATACGGAAAAAGCCCTGTGTAATTGATTTCTTACATGAGTATCCAGCTTATCGCCGGAACCAATCTCGTTGTCAAAGATATCTACCCATATTAACTTATCATTTGCGTTTTTTTCCATAGCCTTCTCCTAAGGTCATAATTATTCGGTTCTCAGTGCAACTACCGGGTCCTTTCTTGCCGCACTCTTAGCAGGAATAAATCCTGAGAAGAGATTTAATACAATACTAATAATTACTAAAATAATAGCCGCTTCCCAAGGAAGATATGCATTCAATGTGTAGATTCCTGTCAGTGAATGGATAATCGAATTAATTGGGAAACACAACAAATATGTTACCACAACACCCAGTGCACCAGACGCAAAACCAATCAGAATTGTCTCTGCGTTAAACATGACAGATACATTGTGTTTTGAAGCACCCATCGCACGCAGAATACCGATTTCCTTGGTTCTTTCCTGTACAGAAATCAAGGTAATAACTGCAATCATAATGGATGAAACTACGAGTGAAATTGCAACGAAGGCAATCAACACATAAGTAATTGCATTGATGATTGTAGTAATAGAAGACATCATAAGTCCTACATAGTCGGTGTACTGAATCTGTTTTACATCCTCTACACTATCGTTATAGGTTGCAATTGCTTCTTCAATTACATCCTTATTCTCAAAAGTAGATGCATACAGATTGATGCTTGCCGGTCTTTCCAAATCCACATAGCCTAATGTTGCAAGGTTATCTTCATAACTAGACTCTGAGAATTCTAAAATCTCGTCATAATAGGTTGCACAATCTGCTGTAGTGTAGCTATCCATTGCCATATCTAGCGCTGCCGCCTGCTGCTCTACCGGAAGGAGTGCCATCTGCTGCTCTACCTGCATTGCATACTGTATTTTCACCTGTTCTGCCACCATCTGACGGTAGGTACTAAACAAGTCTTCGTCCGACATCTCCTTCAGATAGCTTGCGATTTCTTCCTCAGCCATACCCATCTGCTGAACAAGTGCCTGTGTCAAGGTTGCTTCGATTGTCGCACGGTCAATTCCCATCATCGCCTGCTCTACCATGCTATTTAACTGTTCTTCTGATGGAATCGACATGATTGCAACATAAACTTCCGCTTTTTCTTCCATCGTTAAGCCCGCAACATAATCACGGAAATTCTGCTCCTTCACTTCGTCTGTGAGGCTTGAAGTATTCTCTTCGAAAGGAAGATTTGTAAAGATATCTACGGTTTTGTTCTCAAGCTGTGCTAAAATCGCATCGGATTCCTTTGAGTTTTCGATTACATATTCTGTCAGGTCGCTTGTATATGCAATAGAACCGGTTAACATCGCATTATCAGCATCCTCACTTGGACGGATAATACCAACCACCTTCAGTGTCATCGCATTATCATACAGATACTTCAAACCAGCATCTGTCTCACGAAGGTCTGAATATGTACCTGTGTTGTTATCATATGTATAGCAATCAGAATTCAAAATCACGCGGAACTCCATGTCACAGATTTCTTCATAGCTCCATGACTTTTCTTCTGATTCTTCAATGGTGGTTCCGTTAATCGCTGCATCCATAATTGCAGACATATTCTCTTTTGATTCTAAACCTAAAGCATATAGGGTCATGTCATCAATTTCATTATTTTCATCTACAACCAATACGATTTCATCGTAGCTGTTTGGCCATGAACCATAGATAACATCATACTGCTTTTCTAACAAAGCATTTACCGGCTTGCCGTCATCCCCAGGAAGAAGCTCCTGCCACAGCTGCATACCACTGCTCATCATAGAAGATGAGGAAGAGGATGCAAGACTGCCAAATGCAGAGTTGCTTGAGCCACTTACATTCATGGAATCACCTGAGATGTTCTGTCCCATAGACTCTAACATCAGCTCTGTTAATAATTTCGTCGTATCTGATGCAATAATCGTTCCATCTACATTATTGGTGTATATTAATAAATCCAAATTATAGGTATACTGAATACCATTGATTGCATCACGAAGTTCACTGTCCTCTTTTGCGTACTCTGTTTCAATATATTCCTTGAAAGCCTTTAAGTCGTTTTCTGTTGTTTCCAGATTGTTCATGGCTTCTACCATATCGTACAGAATCTGCTGGCTATAAACCTTATCTGTGTCATGCTCTACATCGCCGTGTGCCGCGCCCATAAAAGTCTGCATCATACTGGTCAAATCAACAGTACTTGATTCAATCATCAGTGGATATGAAGCAAGTGTACTCTCCTGCACCATGTCGATGTACGCTGTTAATCCCTGCGAAATCGACAAGATAAGCGCGATACCAATAATACCGATACTTCCTGCGAAAGAAGTAAGAACCGTTCTTCCCTTCTTTGCAATCAGGTTCTTAAGCGATAAAGAGAAAGAAGTGATGATAGACATAGAAGGCATTTTTTCTTTTTTCTTTTTCTTAGCCTTTGCTGCCTTAAGCTCTGCTTCATATGCTCTTTCTTCCTTCAAATCTTCTTCTGTCAAAGGCTGGGAATCTGCTGTCAGCTCACCGTCTAAGAGGCGGATAATTCTGGTAGAATACTGCTCTGCCAATTCCGGGTTATGTGTTACC
>CAYPAM010000022.1:3702-14568 GCA_964408715.1 uncultured Lachnobacterium sp. | reverse complement strand
CCTTATGCGTCCAATCTACGGTGATGACTACGCAATCGCATGTTGTGTATCTGCGATGAAGGTTGGTAAACAGATGCAGTTCTTCGGTGCACGTTGCAACCTTCCAAAGCTTCTTCTGATTGCATTAAACGGTGGTTATGATACCTCTAGTGATATGCACATCGGACCACAGATGCCAGTGCTTGAAGGCGATAAATTAGATTACGAAACAGTTATGGAGCGTTACCAGATTTACATCGAATGGCTCAGCAACCTCTATGTAAACACCATGAACGTCATCCATTACATGCACGATAAATACGCTTATGAAAAAACACAGATGGCGCTTCATGACACCAAGGTAGACCGTTTCATGGCATTCGGTATCGCGGGTCTGTCTGTAGTAGCGGATTCCTTAAGCGCAATCAAGTTTGCTGAGGTAAAACCAATCAAAGATGAGAATGGCTTTATCGTTGACTTTGAAACAACAGGCGAATTCCCGAAATACGGTAACGACGATGACCGCGTAGATTCTATTGCAAAAGACATGGCACATACCATGATTACAGAATTACGCAAGACACCAACCTACCGTGATGCAATTCATACACTTTCTGTTTTGACTATTACTTCAAACGTAATGTACGGAAAGAACACAGCAGCAACTCCAGACGGAAGAAAAGCTGGCGAAGCATTTGCACCAGGTGCAAACCCAATGCATAATCGCGAGGAAAATGGTGCGCTTGCATCTCTCAACTCTGTTTCAAAAATCAGCTATGACGACTGCCGCGATGGTGTATCCAATACCTTCTCTATTACTCCGGAAGCACTTGGAAGAACAGAGGAAGAACGTATTAACAACCTGGTAACAATCTTAGATGGATACTTTGCAAAGAATGCACATCACATCAATGTCAATGTCATGAATCGCGAAACCTTGATGAAGGCATATGAAGATCCGGAAAGCTATCCAAACCTTACGATTCGTGTATCCGGGTATGCAGTACACTTCAATAAATTATCAAAGGAACAGCAGCGTGAAGTAATTAGCCGTACATTCCATGAGCAGTGTTAGTAGAAAAACTAGGTCAGCACAATACGCTGCCCAAGATTTTCTAAACTAACACGGGAATTTGTGCTTCGCACAAAGTTCCTGCATAAGGAGGATTTATGAAAGGACTGGTACACTCACTTCAGACAATGGGGACGCTCGATGGTCCGGGAGTGCGGTTTGTTGTGTTTATGCAAGGCTGTAACCTACGATGTGGCTGTTGCCACAATCCGGATACGTGGGACAGTAGTCAGGGCAAGGAAGTCACGACAGAGGAAATCATAGCGAAGGTAGTGCGGTATCGTGAATATTACAAAGAAGAAGGTGGTATCACCGTATCTGGTGGAGAGCCACTGCTTCAGGCGCAGTTCGTGCACGAGCTTTTTGCAAGATGCCATGAGCAGGGCATCAATACCTGTTTGGATACTTCCGGGAGCATCATGAATGAAATGGTGAAGGAGCTTTTGAAAGAGACCGACCGCGTGTTGCTTGACATCAAGTATACGGATGAAGACAGCTACCAGAAGTATGTGGGCTGTAAGCTGCAAAGCACACTTGATTTTCTAGGATACCTGGATGAACAGAGGATTCCGGTTACGGTAAGACAGGTAATCATTCCAACACTGAATGATAATGAGGAAAATATTGAGAAACTAAGAGACATTGTCAAGCGGCACCCTTGTGTAGACAAGGTTGAACTGCTTCCATTCAAGAAGGTCTGCCAGGTGAAATACGACGACATGGGGCTGAAGTTTCCGTTTCAAGATATTCCGGCAGCCGGTAAAGCAGACGTAGAACGTCTCGAGTCAATTCTATAACAGCAAATAAATTATAAAATCTCCAATGTAAGTCTTTGCGTTGGAGATTTCTTTTGGTATGATAGAGAAAAGAATTTTATTAAGGAAAGGGATGATACTATGAATGAAACTTTTTTAAGCTTAGCTACATATTTTCTCATCTATTCTTTTTTAGGATGGGTGTTTGAAGTATGTGTGGTAGCAATCAAGGACAGACGATTTCGCAATCGTGGATTTTCGAATCTGCCATTTTGCGTCATGTACGGAATCATGGCAGATCTTCTTATTGTATTGTGGCCGAACCTTGCGACGAATGGATGGTTCAAGTTGGTGGCAGCCTTTGTCGTATTTGTGGCAGTACAGTCTGTGACAGAATTTCTCACGAGTCGCATCTGTAAACGCATGCTATGGAAGTACGAGGACATGACTCCGTTTGACGGACAATGGCTCAATCTTGTGGTGGCAATAGGATTTGCAGTGATTCTCTGGGTGACGATAGAACTGCTCCATCCACTCGTGTTTGTACTTATTGAATTGATTCCAGACATTGTTTTGGAAATTATTTGTATCATATTGCATGGTGCATTAATCATTGATTTTCTGCTTACACTCTATATTATGTTCAAGGATAGAGGTAATTCAAAAATAAATGAATATCAGCAGAAGCAACGCGAATACCAGAATGGTATGAATGGTCGTATCTATGACCATGTCTGGGGGCGAATCGAAAAGGCATATCCGAATATGGAGGATAACCCTAAGCTGGAAGGAAGTTATGTCTTTGCAAAAGGCATATGTCTCGATAAAATCATCTGGGTATTCTTGGTATCGGCATTGTTGGGCGATATTATTGAGACCTTGTTTTGCCGCATGACGGCCGGCGTATGGATGAGTCGTTCAAGTGTATTGTATGGACCATTTAGTATCGTATGGGGCCTTGGAGCGGTTGTGCTGACATTAGTCTTGTCGCGTTTTGCAGATAAGGCAGACAGATACATTTTCCTGATTGGTGCGCTGCTTGGCGGCGTATATGAATATGCCTGTAGTGTATTTACGGAAATCGTATTTGGAACGGTGTTCTGGGATTATAGCAAGATGCCGTTTAACATTGGCGGAAGAACGAACCTGCTCTATATGGTTTTCTGGGGCATTCTGTCGGTAGTGTGGATTAAGGTGATATATCCGAGAATGAGCAATTTGATTGAGAAGCTTCCGGCACTGCAGGGTAAAATCATTACCTGGGTTCTGGTTGCGTTCATGGTGTGCAACGCGTTGATATCCGGAATGGCGATGCTTCGTTATACCGAGCGCAAGGACGGAATTGCTGCAGACAATGCAGTGGAGGTATTCCTCGACAATACGTATCAGGATGAACTGATAGAAAAGGTATGGCCAAATATGATTATTACCGAATAGAGGTATCGATATGGAAAACGAGCTTAAAATGACAGTGTCAGGGATTGTCCCAAAGGATGGAAGACCAAATATTCATGTCGTATTTGAGGATGCTTTGCGAAAGGCAGAAGGCTCTGTGCCGGATTGTGTCATCACCAAGCAGAGAGGATTCTCTGAGGAAGAGGTGAAAATGCTCGAGCTGTATATGAAGCAGGAGCAGGACACCATTCGCGCGCTGGCGAAGGACATTAACCCGATTAAAGCGATGATGAAACCATAGAGGTAACGAAATTGAATAAATCTATGGAATGTGTACGTGGAAAAGGACTTTCGTGTAGTTTGGAATGTGTACGTGGAAAAGGACTTTCGTGTAGTTTGGAATGTATTTGTAGTAATGATTTGGGCGTAGAGAGAAAATTTTTCTCTCTACGCCCATTTATTGTGCAAAGAAGGGCAAATTCGAGGAATTTAAGGCGGGTGTGGGCGATGGTGAGAAAATTTGTCTGTAACGCCCACTATTCCTAGAAAGAGTGGGCGTGGGAAGAGGATTTTTTTCCATTCGCCCAATTGAGGGAAGAAAGGTTCCCAGAACGTGCTGGATTGATTAGAAAATGGGCGTAGAGAGATAATTTTTCTCTCTACGCCCACGTAAGAAAATTTACGAAATTCTCACAGTGTGTTGGCTCGCTTTGTGCACGTCCTTACGGATTGCTCGAACGTATGAAAGATATAAACAATAGCAGAAAGCTCTTTTTATCGCAGCTTCTCGTGGAAGGTCATCTGGTAGAAGTCCAGGATGTCTCCAAGTGGTACTGCCATCACCTCGCCATAATCCTGATACTCGACATAACAGCGAATCATGCCAATGAGATATCCGTGCCCGTCAAAGACGGCAGAGCCGGAGGTTCCGGCGATAGGTGCTACATCAATGATGCATTCGTTGACTTCTATGTAAGTATCCCAGCTACGAACTGCCTCCTTGTAGATGAGCGTGCCAACTGCCTCGTTCCAAACCTCGCCGCTTGTATTGAAGCTGGTGTAACAGATGGCGATAGGGTCGTCATTGTCCAGCGATTCCCAATACTTCTCGTCAATGTGAACGGTACGAAGGGTCTTGGCATATTCTGCCGTCACAGAGGCTTCATTTCCATGGTCGCTGATAGGAATGCGTAAAAAAGCAATATCCTCTCTTGTGTCTGCGCCTACTACGGCAGCCAGACAGGAAGTGCCGTCATAGAAAAACACCTCTGGGGTAACTGCACCGCTAATAACATGCTGATTAGTTACTATAGTGATAAAATCGTCGTCGATTTTGATAATAAATCCGCTTCCCCAGGTTGCATTGGAATGATTCTCAACATGTATCAAAGCAGGAAGTACCAAATCCTGTACGGCCTCGGGATTGTCTTCTTTATAGTAGCCGCTATCATATGGATTAGCCGCACCAATGATGATATGGTCGGTTGGATTGATGACGTGTGTGTTGATAAGCTCCTGTAAATCGGAAGCGGTTGACACGTGCACCGTGGTTGTTGCCGTAGCAGTCAGTCCATAAGCATCTCTGGCGGTATATACAACCTCATAATCGCCTGCCTTTGCGATGCTTAAAGCAGAGGTATCAATTTTGACATTAGTGGCATCGAAATCGGTATCAAGAAAATCCCATACCGTAACATAATCCGTAAAGTCAACGGTATGTCCGATTGCAAGATAGATATCGGATTCGGCATTTATGACAGGCGGCTCTTCAACCGTGACATCGACAGAGAGATAAGACTCATTGCCGTAAATATCAATGGCTTTTAGGGTCAGCGTATAGATGCCACCGTGTTCGAAGGTGTAGCGCTGCGACCAGATATCTCGTCCATTTAGAAAGAGTGCTTCCAGATACTGGGCATCCTCCGGCTCAGCTTCTACATGAATCTTCTGCGCGGTAACATGCTGGAAGAGAAGTCGTTCTACTTCGGTGTTATCGGATGCTTGTACACCGATGAGATTTGGCGAGATGAAGTCGCCTTTTTCCACAGTGATGCGTGAAGTGGTACAGGAAAGCACAGGGGCGGTGGTATCTACGATACGAATGGTCTGGGTGTACTTCTCAAATCCGTGATAGATATACACCGGATACTCACCAACCGCTTTGTAATCCACAGCAGAAGAATCAATCAGTGATAGATTCACACACCAGCCGCTTCCTTCCAGAAAATCCGAAGGAGAGAGCGATGGCTTCTTGCCTGCTTCATAGACTAACGTATTCTGTTGTTCCTCCACTGCAAACAATGGAGATATCATAAAAAGGGATGCTCCCACAGCCAATATTAGTAGAATGGCCGGAATCAGAAGCAGTCTCTTGAGCTTGGTCATGATTGTCCTCCGTTAAAATCTACTTATAGAAATTATTGCGCAATTTTAAGGATATTTCAAGGGGATGTTTGCAAAGAATGGAAAGCTAGTATATAATTAGTAGGTTAAGATTAGTAATACTCAATAAAGGAACGAATATGGAAGATAATAAGATAAAAGATGAGAATGCAATATCTGAGGTGGAAAAACTTCGTGCAGAGCTTCGGGAAAAAATGGAGGCACAGCGTAAGGCTGCCGAAGAAGCAGAATGCCAGACGGCAGAAGCCGCAAACCGCCAAAGTCAGATAGAGACTGAGTATGAGACGGAAGCTGCGGAAGGCTGGCAGATGGAGAATCGAGAAGAGCTGGATGAGCAGGATGCTTTTTTCGATGAAGAAGAGGAAAAAAAGAAAAAGCGCAAAAAAAGAATCATCAATACCATCTATGATGTGCTGATTGTTGTTGGAATTGTACTTCTGCTGTATGGCGGATATTCGTTGTATCAGAATTACAAGGAGGGCAAAGAGGCACAGGAGAGCTATGACGAGCTGAAGGATCAATTCGTAGGAACGGTTCCGGAGCCTTCCAATTCGGAAGATGACACAACAGGTGAGACCGAAGAGAAACCTAAGGAATGGTACGAGATGATATGGGTTGATATCGAAGGCATGCAGCAGGAGATTAACCCAGATATCGTGGGTTGGATTTTCTTTGAAAACGAAGATATCAGCTATCCGGTTTTGTACTCAGAGGATAACAACGAGTATCTGCGTGTGCGATATGACCTTGTATATTCAACTGGAGGAAGTATTTTCCTAGAGGCCGATAATGCGTGGGATTTTTCTGATGAAAGAAATGTCATCTATGGTCACAACATGAGAGATGAGACCATGTTTGGCAAGCTGAAATACTACAATGACCAAGAAGGCTATTATGAGGATCATCAGTATTTCCAGTTGATATATGATGGTGTGGTATATCGTTATCAGATATTCTCTTATTTCTATATTAAAGAGACGGAAGTAAATTACATCAATGTGAACTACCCGACCGCAGAGGATTATGAAAACTTCCTTCAGACGCTGATGGGTAATTCACTGAAGGATACGGGGATTACGGTGACCGCAGAGGATAAGACAGTAACACTTGTTACCTGTGGCAAAAACACCGAGTACCGATTCCTAGTAAATGCAGTGCTTGTCGACCAGCATGCGATGGCAAATGCAGACGGTACATATCCGGATGAGGGAATCGGAACGGAAGATGATACGCAGATTGGAACTGAGGGTGGCGACGATACACAGCTTCCAGACAATAGCGAGACAGAGGATACAGGTAACACAACAAGACCGGGCGGCGAAAGCTACACCTATACCTATGTTGGAAAATACATGTGGGCAACCGTTGGTGTAAAGGTTCGTAATCAACCAAGCGCAGACGGTGTGCGAATTGGATACCTGTCAACCGATATGCAGGTATATGTTGAAGCGGTATGTAACGAGACCGGTTGGTATCGTATCCAGTATAGAAATATGATTGGTTATGTGAATGGCAGCTACTTAACGGATGTAGCCCCAAATCCATCAACAGAGACGCCGGGTGATTCCGAAACACCGGGCACATCCGAAACACCGGGCACATCGGAAGAGCCGGGCACATCCGAAGAGCCGGGCACATCGGAAGAGCCGGGCACATCGGAAGAGCCGGGCACATCGGAAGAGCCGGGCACATCCGAAGAGCCGGGCACATCGGAAGAGCCGGGCACGTCCGAAGAGCCGGGCACATCGGAAGAGCCGGGCACATCGGAAGAGCCAGGCACATCCGAAGAGCCAGGCACATCGGAAGAGCCGGGCACATCGGAAGAACCAGGCACGTCCGAAGAGCCAGTTGCGTCCGAGAATCCATCGGAGGCAGAGGCATCAAATGAAACGGATGGTAGTAATTAAAAATAGGCAATAGTACCAAAGCACCACAAAATATTTTAGAAAATTTTCGTTGAATTGTGAAAAATTACCAAAAGACTCAGCTACAAGCTGGGTCTTTTATTTGTTTTTAAGTGATAAAATGAAATATTTAACAAAAATCTAAAATATTATAGAAAAAAGTTTACGCTTCCTCCAAAAAGTGATAAAATAAATACACTTAAGGGAAAAGGAAACTATTCTTATAAGGAGGAAAAGGAAGATGAAATTAAGAAAAGTTTTAGCTGGCGCTATGGCAGTAGTTATGGCAGCTAGCAGCTTACTGGTAGCTCCAGTAGAAACAAAAGCAGACGCTCAGACAATTGCGGACCTGGATTGTACAGGATGGTGGACAGCACATACTGCAGGCGTTGAAATTTACGATGGTGGTACATATACTATCAATCTTAAAACACAGTATGTTGTAGACTGGGACGTAGATAGCTGGGATGGTGATACAAATTTAGGTATTGTTCAGGAAAACTGGGAAGCGCCAATTTTTGTTTTATACAGTGGTAATGAAGCAAAAGTTAATGGTGACGGATACAGTGAACATTACGTTGGTCGTGCTGATATTTGGGGATGGGCTGGTAACTCAGGCGCTACAGGCTCTCAGACAGGTACAGCAAACTGTGACTGGACAAATGGCTGGACAACATACACAGATGCTATGAAAGCTGGTACAGATTGTAAATATGTTGTAACTCGTGATGGTGCAACAGTTACAGTTATCTGTACACTTGCTAACGTTGAAACAGAATTCACAGTTAATCTTCCAGAAGCAGTTGCAAATGATGATGCAGTATACTTCTCATTATCAGGACAGTGCTGTACTTTAAAAGACATTACATGGACTGCTCCAGCATCTCTTGAAATTACACATCCAATTGTAGCAGTTATAATGGGTGCTGAACCATTTAATTTAAGAGGTGTAGTTAATGCAGTTGCAAACACAACTGATGATGTTGCTGATGTTATTACATGGGCTTCATCAAACGAAGAAGTTGCAACAGTAGATGCAGAAGGTAATATAACACTGGTAGGTATTGGTGAAGTTACAATTACTGCAACTTGTGGTGCATTAACAGATGCATGTACATTTGAAGTTGTAGAAGATACAAATGCTATTACAGCAATTGATGTAACATCTGAAAAGACAGAAATTAAAGTTGGACAGACAACTCAGCTTTCAACAGCACTTACACTGGAAAACCCAGATAAAGCTTCTACAGATGACACAACCGTTACCTATACATCTTCAGATGAAAAAGTTGCAACAGTAGATGCAGATGGTAAAGTTACAGCAGTAGCAGTTGGTAAAGCAACAATTACAGCTTCTGTAGTAGACGGAACAATTACAGATACAGTAGAAATCACTGTACCAGCAGTGCCAGTAACAGACATTGAATTAAAAGTTGACAAGACAGACCTTGAAAAAGGTGATATCGTAAATATCGTTGCAACAGTTAGCCCAGAAGATACAACAGACGATACAACAATCACATGGACATCTTCAAATGAAAAAGTTGCAACAGTAGATGCTAACGGATGTGTAATAGCTGTTGGTGGTGGAAATGCAACAATTACAGCAGCAATCGGCGATGTAAAAGCAACAGTTGATTTCAAAGTAACAGCATACGAAACAGTAACTACAAAAACAAAATTAGACAATATGGAAATCGTTGATTTCTTATCAGTTGTTTCTGATGGCGTTCAGTTGAAGAAGGGACACACATATGTAATAACATTTAAGTCAGCTTCTCCAGACGCTACAAGCAACTGGGAAACACCATGCTACGCAGTTTACACAAGCAAAGAAGGCTCATATAACTCTGAAAACTGGGCAGAATTATTCCTTTGCCGTGCAGACGTATTTGGATGGCCAGGTGGAAATTTTGATAATAACACATTATCTACAACATTCCCAACAGATTATACTTGGACGGCAACATACCCAGAAGATTGGGCAGCTTGGCTTGCAGAATGTGTAGCTGGAACAACTGGAACAATCACAGCTAAGTGGGATGGTTCAACTGTAACAGTAACATATGAAATCGCAGGTGCTAAGACAGTAGTATCAATGCCATGTACAGATAGCAACGTATATCTTTCATTAACAGGTCAGAACACAAATATTACAAATATCGAAGTTGCTGATACTTACGTTAAGAAAGTTACAGGAACAGGCGATGTTTCAATGGTAGTTCCTATGGCATTAGTTCTTTTCGGTGGCGCAGTAGTTGTAGTTGCTTCTAAGAAGAAATTTGCATAATTAATAATTGAATCATATTGTGAAATGATTAGAGCTTCGGCGCCTATGCCGAAGCTCTTTTATGTTGCATATTGCAACTTGCATTTTTGCTAATGTTATTGTAGAATTTTCTCATAGATGATATATCTATCTGCGCAGAAATCTAACCCATTCGGGAGTTATTCCCCAATGAGAGTACAATTGAATATAGAAATACGAAAGAGAGGATTTTTATGACCTATCAAAACGTTGTTTCACCAGTGGGTTCCTATTTGGATGCGACTGGTACTATTGGCTATGGCATGACAAATGATTATATGTTTCATGCGGTTTTGCAGAAGAATGCGAAGGTTTTAAAAGGATTAATATGCTCATTATTACATTTAAGCGAGGAAGAGGTAAAGTCTGTCCAGATTATGAATCCGATTGAATTAGGGCAGGCTATGGGAGATAAGGTGTTTATCCTTGATATCAAGGTCTTGATGAATGATAATACCATTATCAATCTAGAAATGCAGATGGCTGATGAGAAGAATTGGGAAGAGCGTTCGCTAAGCTACTTGTGTAGATCCTTTGACCAGTTGTACGAGGGACAAAACTATGTGGATGCAAAACCAGCAATTCATATTGGATTTATTAATTTTTTACCTTATGAAGGCAGCGAAGAATTTTATGCCACATACAAGATGCTAAATGTGAGAAATCATCGCGTTTATAGTGACAAATTCGTGCTTAGTGTGGTAGACTTAACACATGTAGAACTAGCAACGGAAGAGGATAAGAATGCTCAGCTTGATTACTGGGCAAGGCTCTTCACAGCAACCTCATGGGAGGAATTGAAAATGATTGCAGAAAAGAATCCAGATATGTTAGAAGCAACACAGACACTATATGAGCTTAATTCCGACGAGATTACACGAGAAATGTGTCGCGCGAGACGAGAATATCAGCGAAGACAAAGAACGATGGAACGCGATATAGCGGTGGCCAAGGAGGAATTGGCAAAGCTTAATGAAGAAAAAGCCAAAGCGGAGGAAGAAAAAGCCAAAGCGGAGGAAGAAAAAGCCAAAGCGGAGGAAGAAAAAGCCA
>CAYPAM010000022.1:0-3602 GCA_964408715.1 uncultured Lachnobacterium sp. | reverse complement strand
AAGTGGAAGAGGAATTAAGCGGTATGAAGAAATATGTTATGGAATTGGAAGCAAAACTTTCAGTTTAAGGAAGTGAGTAATAAGAAATTAGAGCTTCGGCGCCTATGCCGAAGCTCTTTTTGTCAGAATAACCCAAATGGTCAAATAGCCTTTTTGTGTTTGTAGAATTATTTTTTGATAAAGATTGCGCCGTATGCGCCAGGGCCAACGTGTACACCGATGGTTGCCCCAATCTGAAGGCGCTCGTCGCAGCGTATTCCGGCCGTAGAGAGCTTTTCTTCAAGCTTTGCGGTATTTTCCTCGCCGACAGCATAAACCGTGTAAATAGGGAAGTTTTCGTCGATGTCATAGCTGCTAATGCTCTTGGTAAGGGATGCGATTGCTTTGTTACGTCCAAGTCCCTTGGCAACAACCACAACCTTCCCCTCGTCGTTTACTGTGATAATCGGCTTGATGTTTGCAAGTTCTCCAACGGTAGCAGTAGCCTTGCTGACGCGGCCACCCTTGTAGAGATATTCCAAGGTATCAACGGCAGCAAGAATAACGATGCGCCCCTTTAACTCTTCGAGTGCTTCTGCGATTGTTGCACCGTCTATACCTTCACTTCTTAACTTGCAGGCATACTCCGCTAAGTGGCGGATACCATAGGTTGCAGAGAGCGAGTCAACGATATAGATGTCATCATATTCTACCATGCTCTTTGCAAGAGTTGCACTCTGGTAGGTTCCACTAAGACCTGAAGATAGTGTAATGACAACCATAGAGTCGCCTTTTTCCTTCACATCTTCATAGATTTCTAGGAAATCCTGTGGGGATGGCTGAGAGGTCTTTGGGAACTTGTTCTGGTTGATTAAGATATCATATACTTCGGCTCTGGTGATATCAACTATATCGCGGTAGCTATCATCATCTACAACGATATTAAGAGATACGAGTTCTAAATTACGTTCTTTTAATTCTTCTACGGTGTAGTCCGCAGAGGTGTCAACTAAGATTCTAAGCATTATAAAGTCTCCTTTTGAGATTAACAATTCTTTCAAAAACCTAGTGTATACTATCATGGAATGAGTTATAAGTCAATATATTTACTTAAAGATATTGAGATAAAATGCAGAGTTGTTGTGTCTTTTGAAAAAGGCATAAAAATACCGGACTGTGTGAGACAGTCCGGTATTTTGAAACGATTTGCAATTTGAAATAGTTTACAGTTTGAAACGATTTACTTCGCTGTTTAAGAGATTTGCAATATCCATGTTGCCGCTTGCTTTTTCTTGAATATCGCTGACACTTGAGGTAAGATTTACGGAAATCTGTGACACATTGCTGATGCCCTTTGCACTCTCCTCAACTGCGATATTGGCGGCTTCGATGCTGTCCTTGATATTGTCCATATTGCTTTTTAATTCCTGACAGGAAGCAGTGAAATCCTGCATCGTCGCAGACATCTGGTGAATGTCTTCTTTGTAGCTGTAAGAAGTATCCTGAAGCTGTGTGAAACCTCCCATCGTGGTTTCGTCCATGAAGGTAATCATCTCTTCAGATACATTTGCAAGCTGTTCAACAGCTTCGATAACCTCTGAACTTACCTGACGGATGCGTGTTGCAGAGTTTGCAGAATCCTGTGCTAATTTGCCGATTTCATCAGCAACGACTGCGAATCCACGACCTGCTTCTCCGGCTCTTGCTGCTTCAATAGAAGCGTTGAGTGCAAGAAGGTTGGTCTGGTCAGCAATACTTAAGATACTGTCTGTTAATTCTTCGATTTCCTTTACGGCTTTTGATTTTTCAATACGTTCTTCTACCTGTTCGGAGATAACAATAGTTTTCTCTTTTGCCTGGTTCTGTGCAGTGACAGATTCTTCGTAGATATTGACTGCTTTTTCCATTGCAGTATATGCTAAAGCAGCGCTGGAAGATGCCTTTTCATTGATTTCGTTAATGGCACTATATGCTTCGTGGATGGCATTCGTGATTTCAACAATACTTGCAGAGGTTTCTTCCATGCCCGCTGACATCTGTTCCATAGTTGCAGATACTTCTGTGATATTTACTTCTGCATCTCGTAAATTGTCGGATACAAGCTCAGAGGAGCCTTTTAGCTCAGTTGAGTTGCTGGAGATATTCAGCATAATATTGCGGATGTATTCCAATAAGGCATTGACATTGTCTCCAATTAATTCCAATTCATCACCAGAATCAATCGTAAGCTTTTGGGTCAGGTCTCCTTCGTTGTTTACCAGATCATAAATCTTATCGTTGATAAGAACAATGTTCTTAGTAATTTTTGAGATAAATAAGACAACAACTATTGCAGAGATAGTTAAAAATCCAATAGAACAGCAAGCGCAGATTAGTGTGACGATTTTGAGTTGTCTGCTCACATCGCTTGCGTCATAATCACAACCTAATACCCCTACAACGTTACCCTCTGAATTGTAAATTGGAACATAAGATGAAATCAGGTCGCCGTATTCGTTTGAAACAATATAGTCACGTGTATAATCTACTCCGGTCATTGCGGTGTAAACGGGAGCTGGTTCGTCGTCGTATGTATCACCAGGCTGCAATTGGGTTTCAGAATTGTCGGTGTCAATACCGTAATAAAGAGCTCCATTGTCTTCATAAATGGTATACATATAAAGAATACCACAGGTTTCTTGAATCTCACGCAAGTTTGCAAGCTGTGTTTCATAAAGCTCTGTACCGGCTGATTCGGCATTGATTTGAGCAACAGAGTCGCCATCAATCATAGAAGCAGCGATAGATGCAGAAAGGTGTGATTTCTCTACTCCTGTATTAACCATAGACCAGTTAGCAATCAGGTAAGCCATAGTGCCTAAAAAAGTACTGGTTGCTAAAATCATAAGCAAGACAGGAATTAAGACTTTGTTACGAATGTTGAGTTTTCTAGTCTTTTGTGTTTTTGTTGTCGCCATAGTATGTCCCCTCTCTTTATAAGTATTTAACTCCATTACCATCATTTTATATTCCAATAGTTAATTTGTCTACTTGTATACAAAAAGAAACTCTGGAGTATATTCCAGAGTCCCTTAAAAAATAAGATTATTTATTTGTCATGAATCTCACTGTGTAATTCCTGTAAGGACTTCACATCAGAATGTCCGTGCTCTTTGATATAACGGATACCCTCTGCGGTTGCTTTTGCAGCAGCCATGGTAGTCATATAAGGAATCTTGCCCTTGATAGCAGCTTTACGTAAGTAGCTATCGTCAGTTACGGCTTCCTTGCCGGCTGGAGAGTTAACGATTAACTGGTAATCTCCATTGGTGATAGCGTCTAAGATGTTTGGACGGCCCTCAGAGAGCTTTTTCACTTTCTCTGCAGGAATTCCTGACTCTGTAATTAATTTGTGTGTAGAGCCTGTTGCAACGATTTTAAAGCCGCTTTCATGGAATTCAGAAGCCACATCAACAACCTCTGCCTTATCCTTGTTGTTTACAGAGATAAGTACAGTTCCCTCTAATGGAAGCTTGGACTGAGTTGCTTCCTGCGCTTTGTAGAAGGCTTCACCATAGGATGGTGATAGTCCTAATACTTCACCGGTAGAACGCATTTCCGGTCCAAGGATTGGGTCAACTTCC
>CAYPAM010000021.1:2004-15277 GCA_964408715.1 uncultured Lachnobacterium sp. | reverse complement strand
GAGTAACCTTATGCTAAAAATCGCAGTTTGCGTTTCCGGTGGCGGTACCAATCTTCAGGCAATTATTGATGCAGTGGAGAATGGCACAATCACTAATACAGAAATTGTTGTCGTTATCAGCAATAATAAGAATGCGTATGCGCTTGAGCGTGCCGCACAGCACAACATTGAAGGCATCTGTATCTCTCCAAAGGATTATGAGAGCCGTGCGCAGTTCAATGCGGCATTCCTTGAGAAACTGGATTCTTATGAAGTAGACCTTGTCGTTTTGGCGGGATTCCTTGTAGTGATTCCACCAGAAATGATTGCAAAATATCGTAATCGCATTATCAATATTCATCCATCCCTGATTCCGGCTTTTTGCGGAACGGGATATTATGGGCTGAAGGTACATGAGGGCGTACTTGCCCGCGGCGTAAAGGTCACAGGTGCAACGGTTCATTTCGTCGACGAAGGAACTGACACAGGACCAATCATTTTTCAGCAGGCAGTAACAGTGGAAAACGGTGACACCCCGGAGCTTCTCCAGCGTCGTGTCATGGAGCAGGCAGAATGGGTGATTTTGCCTAAGGCAATCGATGCAATCGCTAATGGGAGAGTGTCAATTGTGGATGGTCATGCAGTAGTTGAAGTGTAGTGATTGAAGTACTGTGGGCGTATGTGATTTTTCTATTAGTGGATGCCTATTTTTTCGCATATGCTCACGGCGTACAACCACGAAGGCAACATGCCACGAAGAATGAAACCGGCTGTGAAAATATGAATAGATAAGAATTGGCAAGAAAAGATAATAAAGGATAGCGAAAGGGAAACAAACATGAAAGTACTCATCGTTGGTAGCGGCGGAAGAGAGCATGCAATCGCAACTGCAGTTGCAAAAAGCTCCCGCGTAGACAAAATATATTGTGCACCGGGAAATGCAGGTATCGCAAGCCTCGCAGAGTGTGTAAACATCGGTGCAATGGAATTTGACAAGCTCGTTGCTTTTGCAAAAGAGCATGCAATTGATTTTACCATTATCGGTATGGACGACCCATTGGTAGGTGGCATCGTAGATGTATTCGAAGCAGAAGGCTTAAAGGTATTCGGTCCTAGAAAAAATGCCGCCATTCTGGAAGGCTCTAAAGCATTTTCCAAGGACTTAATGAAGAAATACAACATTCCAACAGCAGCTTACGAGAATTTCGATGACCCGGAAAAGGCAATCGAGTACTTACAGACTGCCAAGATGCCAATCGTACTGAAGGCGGACGGTCTTGCGCTTGGAAAAGGCGTTCTTATCTGCAATACCTTAGAGGAAGCACTTGCCGGCGTAAAAGAAATCATGGAAGACAAGAAGTTCGGGTCTGCGGGTAACACGATGGTAATCGAAGAGTTCATGACAGGTCGCGAGGTATCGGTGCTGTCTTTTGTGGATGGCAAGTCTATTCAGATTATGTCTTCCGCGCAGGATCACAAACGTGCCAAGGATGGTGACCAGGGGTTAAATACCGGTGGTATGGGAACCTTCTCACCAAGTCCATTCTATACAGCGGAAGTAGATGAATTCTGTAAGAAATATATTTATCAGGCAACGGTAGATGCTATGGCAGCAGAAGGACGCAGGTTCCAGGGGGTTATCTTCTTTGGACTGATGCTTACCCCAGACGGACCAAAGGTGCTTGAATACAATGCGCGTTTTGGCGACCCGGAAACACAGGTCGTTCTTCCACGCCTTAAGAATGATATCATTGATGTGATGGAAGCTTGCGTAGATGGTACACTTGATAGCCAAAAGCTTGAGTTTGAAGATACAGCCGCCGTATGTGTTGTTCTTGCATCCGATGGTTACCCACTTGCATACGAAAAGGGTCTTCCAATCACAGGCTTTGAGAACTTTGATGGTAAGGACGATTACTTCTGTTTCCATGCTGGAACGAAGTTCAATGAAAATGGCGACATCGTGACCAATGGTGGTCGCGTTCTTGGCATCACAGCAACAGGTGATGACCTCAAGGAAGCACGTGCAAAAGCGTATGCTGCAACGGAGTGGATTTCCTTCGCGAACAAGTATATGCGCCACGATATCGGCAAAGCACTCGAAGAAATATAATACATAAAAACAAGCAGGCTGTTACCAACCGGATTCCCCAAAACTCCATCGTGTAACAGCCTTTTTGCTATAGATAAGATGATATTTCGCAGTCGTATTTGATGAGTGAGACGATGGAGTCCTCGGAGATACTGTCTGGAGTATCGATGATGAAGGTGTAATCGCGAGTTCCATCGCTGTTCTTCTTCACCTTCGTGTCCTGCACGTGAATCTTGTAGTTCGCCAAAAACAGCGTCAGGTAGGCTTGATAGTTCTCCTCGTTTACCGCATTGATGGTCAGCTTCTTCGAACGAGAGCCACGCAAGAACTTGTGGTTCATGTGAAGGAGCACCTGAATCGCCACGATGATGATGGTAGAAGCGCCACCGACTACATGCATGCCGGCTCCAAATGCCATACCGACACCAGCGGTTGCCCAAAGTCCAGCCGCAGTCGTAAGACCTGAGATAGTGTTTTTATGTACGAAGATAGTTCCTGCACCAAGGAAACCTACACCACTTACGATGGTAGAAGCAACTCGGGAAGGGTCAAGACGGATGTCCGCTCCAGCCACAACTGCATCTGTAATTACATCGAAAAAGGCGTATTTCGAAATAATCATCATAAGCGCAGCGGCACATGCCACAACACAGTGGGTACGAATACCCGCTTCCTTCGAACGATACTGTCGCTCAAAGCCAATTAAGATGCCACAGACGCCTGCTAAAACAATTCTAAGAATATAATCTCCATATTCCGGTTCAAATAAATTCATTACTCATTCCCCCAATTTTGTTTGTCTTGAAAGCTATTATACCAAGGGATAGCAGTTCTGGCAAAATAAATATGAAATTTCGAATAAAATATTTTCTGAAATCTTACAAATAAGTAGAAATTGTATTTACAATATGCTAAAATAATACTTAACTATGTGAAATATAGAAACGTTTTCACAATAAGAGGGTAGATGTATGGAAAAAGCGATTATTTTTGACATGGACGGAACTCTCTGGGACTCTGCCCAAAACGTAGCAGTTTCGTGGAATATCGCCATGGACAAATTCGGATATGAAAGAGACGCATTGACTGCAGCGGATATTCAAGGGGTCATGGGAAAGACCATGGACAAGATTGCGGAGATACTTTTTGAACAGGTAGAAGGACAAGCTCGCAAGGACTTGTTGGAGCTGGCATGCAAGGAAGAGAATGACTACCTAAGAGAGCATGGCGGCGTTCTGTATCCTGAGATTCGAAGCACCATGGAGGAATTGAAAAAGGAATATCGCCTTTTTATTGTAAGCAACTGTCAGGCGGGATATATCGAAGCCTTTTTGGATTATTATAAGTTTCATGATTTGGTAGAGGATATTGAATGCTATGGCAATAACGATAAGCAAAAAGCAGACAATATTGCACTGATATGCGAGAGAAATCATATCAATCCGGAAGATGCAGTATATGTAGGCGATATCCAGGGTGATTATGATGCGAGCATGACGGCAGGGGTACATTTCATTCACGCAGCATATGGATTTGGAACCATCGCTGCAGAAGTGGAAAAGATTTATACATTTTCAGAGTTAACTAAGGTAGTAAAGAACGTATTATAAGACTTTAATTATTGGAGAGTTTATATGTTTGATACAAAAGAGGAGATTTTACAACAAGTAGGGCATGTTCGTGACGAGAGACTTCAGCTTATGCTCATGAAAATGGTTGCAGAGCAGAATCAGGAAAAGTTCTTTGAGTACGATTGCGCCACAGATGTGGGAGTGTTGGCGACAATCAGTAATGGTGAATTTGTGACCCAAGAGATTATGACGAATTTTGTGCACGAAGGCAATCAGTTGTATGGAAGAGTTGCAGAAGAAGACAGGGACCTGTATCGGAGAGAGCTCATGCGTTGCATGCACAAGCCAATGAGTCGTGTGTTTGAGATTCGGTATCTGAATGAAAAGGGAGAGAAAATCTGGCATAGAGTCTTTCTGGTAAGTCTTGCAGACGAGAATCGTAAAGTGGTAAGGCTTGCAGCACGTCTGCTTTCAATTCACAAGGAAAAGTCCGCCGCAGAGTTTTTACGTATGCAGGCAGAACGCGATTCTTTGACTGGTGTGTATAACCACAAGACCTACGAGAATATGAGCAGAGACATGATTCGCAAGAATTCTGACGGAATCCTGTTTCTGATGGTGGATATTGACAATTTTAAGCTGATTAATGATACGAATGGGCATCACGCTGGAGATAGTATTATCAAGCAGGTGGGCGAGGTGCTTTCTCTGGCGGTAAAGGAATTCGGAATTGCAGGAAGAACGGGTGGCGATGAGTTTTCGGTATGTCTTGCAAATATTTGGAATAAGGAAACCGCAGCGGAGGTTTGTATCCGTATCAAGGATGCTCTGAAGTGTTCAAAGGAGGGCGTAGACTTCTCAGTTTCCATTGGTGCAGCGCGAAGCGGAGGAAGAATCTGTACGTTCGATGAGTTGTATTTTGAGGCTGATGAGGCGCTGTATTTTGTAAAAGAAAATGGCAAAAATCAAATCGTTTTCTCAGAGGACCTTGCACTGAAACAGCAGGAGCTTCTAGAGGAACGTAAAAATGAAAGCTCCATGACAGAAGAAGAGATTGAGTTGGATGAGAGGCTGGAATACTGTGTAATTGTAGATCCGACCACAAAACGAATTTTGTACATAAACAAACAGGCGAGAAATCTACTTGGAATGACTTTGGAGGAAGCACAGCAGATGTGTTGCTACGAGCTGTTGATGGGTCGATGCAAGGAGTGTGATGTGTGTGAGTTATACACTAGTCAGGTTCGTGCATTGAATAGCGAAGAAGCCGTCAGGTTAAACGAGTATGTTCCAGATGGCAAGTTTGTGCTACAGAGCAGATATGCGACATGGAATGGAGAACCTGCGCGTCAGATTTCTTTTCTGGATTTGAATGATGGAAAACACATTGAGAGATGCTTTAAACAGGAATTAGAGAGTCAGCAGACGATTAATAGATGCTGGAATATTATTCATGATACAGACACGCAAGAGGTGGATTACACGAAGGTGTTGCGTGTGCTGAACGAATATTATGATGCGGACTGCTGTACGATTGTAAGTAAAGATGGAACCAGGTACAAGGAGGTATTTGAATATCACAGAAGTTCCGCTGAGACAGTGGCACAAGGCGTGCGCGCTTCCGCGAAGGAGGGTGTTTTCGAGAAGATGGAAGTGCTGATTGACGAGAAAGGCTATATGCGTCGTCGTCATATTGAGCAACGTCTCATGGAGAATAGCGACTTGATTCCGGAACTGGAGAGAAGGTTTGTTCACAATACCTTAGGAATCAAGCTTGCGAGAAAGGATTTGTTCGTTGGTGTGCTTCTTATTCTCAACCCAAGACACCATGTAGATGATTACAACATCCTAAAAAGAATCAGTGTATTCTTTACCACGGATTTACTTCGTAGAATGTTGTCAGAAACAAAGGACTATGAAGGGACACATGATATGCTCACACGTCTGTGGAACAGAGCCTACTTTGGAGGGTGGACCGCGAAGTACGGACACCTGTTCCATAAGAACTTTGGTGTGTTTACCGCAGATATCTTCCGTTTGAGTGATGTGAATAAACAGCTCGGTTATGAGCATGGCAATGATATGATTTTGCAGGTTGCCAACGTGTTTAAAAAGGTATTTGCCGGATTCGCCGTTTTCAGATATGACGCAGGACAGATTTTAGTAGTATGTCACAACACAGATAAAGTGGCCTTTCAGAAGATGGTAAACTACGCGCAGGAGCTTATGGAAGAGGTTGATGTAGAAGTAAGTATTGGTTATTCATGGACTGCTGATGGGGATTTGGCAACTGTTCTTCGTGCGGCACAAGAATATCTGGAAAAAGATAGAGTGCGATTAGATATTGATAATAATGCTGAAGGAAAGTTGTTTAAGCATATTGAAAGAGGCTTAGAAGAACAGATTGAAAAGCGTAATTTCAAAGTCTATCTTCAGCCGAAGGTCAGCTTGATTACCGGTAAAACCGTAGGCGCAGAAGCTTTGATACGTCTTTTTGACAATGTGCGAGGCATAGTATCGCCGGCATTTTTCATTCCACTTCTTGAGGAGCGCGGTGCGGTGCATTTCATCGACCTATTCGTGCTGGAAGAGACATTGCGCTTCCAAGATGAAGCTTTGAAAGCAGGCAAAGAAGTTGTCCCGATTTCGGTGAACTTCTCAAAGAACACATTGACATATGTTGATTTGATTGAGCGAATCAAGGAATTATATGAGCGTTATCCAATTCCAAACGGTCTGATTGAAATCGAGATTACAGAAACAATTAGCAGTATGGATCACATCGTGGTTAATAACATTGCGACATCACTTCGTAACATGGGATTTTCGATTTCTATGGATGACTTTGGAACGAAGTATTCGAACATGGCATTGTTGACGCAGTTCGAATTTGACACAGTCAAGGTTGACCGTTCGTTGCTTCTTGATGTGGAGAATAATAAGAAAAACGAATTGATTCTCAAGCATACCTTGGAGATGCTACAGGAATTGGGAATCAAGACGGTTATGGAAGGCGTGGAGACTCAGGAGCAGGCGGATATTCTGCGTGCGTTTGGTTGTGAGATTGCTCAGGGTTATTTCTATGGAAAACCAGAACCGAACGAGAAATTCTATGAATTATTCATGGAATAAAATAAGAAAAGGCTGTTGCACAATGGCGCAACAGCCTTTTTATGTGATAGGAAATTCCTATCACATAAAAAACGCTCTGCTAAGGAGTTTGTAATTTATTTTCCGATGGACCAGGTCTGCTTGATGTCGTCTTTAATCTGCTCGTAGGTCCAGTTGAGACGACTGCGGTATATACATTTCGGGTCGTTGACCTTGAAGCCGTTTTCGTCGTATCCGTAGATGACGATGAAGTGTCCGCCCGAAGTGAAATCGCCCGGTCGTACAGAACAGATAAGAATATTGCCCTTATCCAGCTCGGATTTTAGCTTGCTCTCACTTTTTCCGATTTTGCTCGAGCTTAGGTTGTATAGTGCGGGATAGTCGGTTAGCAGTGACCATGCAGTACCTGCGCCTGCGACATAATAGCCGTGCTCTTCGCTATACTTGGCAATGACGTCCGGGGTGCAGCTACTATCTCTGGTGAGGTAGAAGATGGCCATGGACAGGCAGGTTGGACCGCAGCCGGAGCTTCCCATAATGCCTCCGGTAGAGCCGTATGGCATATATCCCCAACGGATGTCCCATTGCAGGAAAAGAGGATATTCCTCAGATAGCTCCTCCTCGGTAAAGCCACCGGTGACTTCTGCGCTTCGCGTCAAGTAACCATAGGCAAAATCCGTCATTTCCGGATTGCCTGCCAGCGCAGCGATTAAGCTGTCACTATATAGTTCTTCATTTTCATATACCTGATGCAGCATTGGAAACCATTGCGACAGACGTTTGATTTCTGCCAGTGCCTCCGCGCGGGTACGTACAACAGGTGTTGCAACGTAATTAAGTTCACATTGTTCGAGGTAGCTCTTGGCTTCCTGAGAGGTGGTCTCAGTTTCGCTTTCTGAGGTAGAACTTGATTCCGGTTCAGAATCCGGCTCAGAATCTAGCTCAGAATCCGGCTCGGAATCAAACTTTGAATCAGAATCTGGTTCTGATTCGTAGTCAGTATCTGTCATGGACGAATCCTGTGAGCTGACGGCGCTTTCTTGTGTATTTTCTCCACCGGAGGTAGGGAAAGAAAACGTCGGCAAACCGAATACAACAAGGATGGATATCAGAATGGTAAGCGACACAAGGCAGATAATCAGCGCGATGTGCAGCTTATGATTTTGCTTTTTCATTTACATATTCTCCACTATAAAAATTACATTTATTATAGCATAGGAGAATATGATTCGACAAGAAGTGTCAGAAAATGGCATCGTATGCGCATAGAGTTCCCCAGCCGGTCTGTGGGTTAGGGTAAGTGGAAAAGCCCGGAAGGGAGCCTGCACCATTGATGAGAGTCGCCTTCATCTTTTCACCATAGAGAAAGCTGTCATTTCCGTTTATGATGCCCCACTGGAGCAGCAGGCTTGCAGCACCGGTAACAAAGGGCGTTGCCATAGAAGTGCCAGAGCGTGTGGCATAACCGCCTCCCGGTGCACAGGAGAGGATATCGACTCCGGGAGCGACAAGGTCAGGCTTGACCAACTGATTGTTCCAGGTAAAGCCTCTGCCGGAAAATGCCGCAATCGCATTCTGTCTGGAGTCATAAGCGCCCACAGTAATCACGCGCGAGGAGGTAGAGGGAATCGTTAGGGTGGTGTCGGGACTCGGGCGCAGGAAAGCGGTGTTTTGATTGCGGATAGCAGCGCTTGGCATCCACATGGCCCAGGCGCCGTTTCGAATGCGCTGCGGGGTAAGGCGAAGCGTCCATACGCCAGGGGTCAGGTAGGTATCGCGCGGTAAAAAGTCAAAGTAAATCTCCTGAAAGGGACTATACGGAGTCGGCTCGCCGTTGTAGGAGTAGATGTCGGTTGCGCCAAAGGAATACCGCCATGTACCAGGGGTCTGTGGAAGTGTAATGCCAGCTCCCACGGGAGGGGTCAGCGTAATGGCAAATTCATCCCAGTAATTTTTCCAAAGCTGAATATTCAGCGAAGTGGTATAATCACTGACCCCAAACTCGATTGGCTGCGACTGATTTTCGCTCAGGATACCGCTGACATGTCCGCTGGAGGCCCCCTCGTTACCGCTACCGACCACGATTGAGATGCGCCCAAGCAAAGCCACGGAATCAAGATAGGTCTCAAGGAGAGAGCTTCCGCTGTGCGAGCCATAGGTGTTGCCGAAGCTTAGATTCAGTGCCAATGGAACATTGCGCCGCATACTCTCCCGCACACAGAAATCGACTGCCATCATAAGAAGAGCGGTGCTCGGAAAGCTATTCGGACCGGGCGCACCAAGCTTCACCACGAGAAGGTCTGCCTCGTATGCGACACCGCGGTTTACGCCATTTGAGGCACGTCCGTTGCCTGCCGCAATTCCCGCAACATGTGTCCCATGTCCGGAGAGGTCGCGACTTGGACAGATAGCATAACGCTCCGCTTCGGTAGGGGCTTGTAAGGCAGTGTTGATACGATTGGCGGTGAATAAAGTGCCGAAGGAATATCCGACCGGGGGTGCTGCCGCGCCATTGGACGATATGGTTTGATCCCACAGTGCGGTAATTCTTGTAGTTCCATCTGCATTGCAAAAATCCGGGTGTGTATAATCAATTCCAGAATCTATAATTCCCACCAGCGTGCCTCGCCCGGTCAGATTCTCAAGACGCGTCTGAAGTGTCGTGATACAGGCTGCCCTTTTTCCCTCCTGAACCTCATAGAAGAGCTGCTTGGGTTTTTCCATGTAGCTGATGATTTCGTCGGCAGCGATGGTATCAATCAAGGATTCCGGAATCTGAAGAATTCCATAGTTATTTAGCAACTCGGTTACCTGTATTTGCGGATATTTCCCGCTTAGCGAGGAGAGGTCGCCGATGTATTTTACAATGACCTCCCAGCTATCCTCCTCTGGGAAAAAGCCAATCGACAGGTCGCTGGATTTAGCCCGCTCCTCGGGAGTGGCGTTGAGGGCGGCACGAAAGAGGGTTTCGATTTTTTGATTCGTTGTCATGTACGTGTTTCCTTTTACGATATTTGAATAGCACAGTCGTCTCTCTCTATATATATGACAAGATGAGCGAAAGGTGTATAAGGAGAAGATAGCTTTTAAGGTAAACTTAAGAAAAAGAGGGTGTTATATAAAAGTGGGTTGTGCTACAATGATTTTTATTAGGAATGAAGTTATGAGGAGGACTTGAAAATGTTAACAGTTACACATGTAACCAAGAAATATCATAAGGTTTTGGCAAATGATGATATCAATCTGGTACTTCCAGACGGACAGATTGGTATTTTGCTTGGACCAAACGGAGCAGGAAAATCCACCATCATCAAATGTATCATGGGATTTTTAAAATATCAGGGAATGATTACCGTCGATGGACTTGCGAATAAATCCATTGAGGCAAAGCGTGTGATGGGATATGTTCCGGAGATTCCATCGCTGTACCCCAATCTTACGGTGAACGAGCATATGGAATTCATCGCAAGAGCCTACAAGCTTACGGATTATGAGGAATATAAGGAGGAGCTGTTGAAACGCTTCGACTTGGATGATAAGAAAAATAAATTCGGTGACGAATTATCCAAGGGTATGCAGCAGAAACTAAGCATTTGCTGCGGATTGCTTCCAAAGCCAAAGCTGGTGCTTTTTGACGAACCAATGATTGGGCTTGACCCACATGCGATTAAAGAGCTGAAGTCTCTCTTCGTTGAATTGAAGGAACAGGGCTGTTCGCTTCTGATTAGTACACATATGATTGACAGTATTGAAGAACTCTGGGATACGACCTACATCATGAAAAACGGCAGGATTGCTGCAGCCGTAACCAAGGAAGAAAACGCTGACGGCAGCAAGAAGCTGGAGGATATCTTTTTCGAGATTACTGAAGGAAAAGAAGACTGCGAGACCGTTTATGAGGAGAAAGAATCTACAGAAGATGGAAATGAGGTGTAGCGTATGAGTATGAAATTATGGGGATATTATGCGTTTCATACCTTCATTAATTCCATCAAGAAAATGTTTCGCAGCACGTTCATAATGGTTTTCGTTATCATTCTTGCGGTTGGTTTTATCTTCGGATTATCTGCGGGACTGATTACGAACCTGTTCATAGAGGATGAAAGCTATGAGGATATTACCGAGCGTGAAGGGTATGGCGACCCAGAATACGGAATGTTCGATGAAAATGGTACATTCCTATTCTATGATGACTTATATGAGGAAGGCTTAGGCGGCTATGATGAGGAGGGTGACTTCATTTATTATGAGGACGCCTTAGAGCAAGGTTTAGGCTACTATGATGAGCAGGGGGATTTCATCTTCTATTATGACGAAATGACCCAAGAAGATATCGCAATGCTGGTGCAGGCTGTAGAAGCAGGTGTGTTAGTGCTTGTGCTTGTGATGTTATTCTTTGGCGCGCATTCTGGAACGAAGAAGGGAAGCGATATCTTTACGATGGCGGATGTCAACTTCCTGTTTACAGCGCCGATGAAGCCACAGTCCGTATTACTGTTTCGATTGACCTTCCAGATGCTTACAACCTTTGCCGGTTCCATTTATCTGATATTCCAGATTCCGAATCTGGTATTGAATGCGGGTGTGCCGCTTGTGACATGCTTGCTTGTGTTTCTGGCCTTTGTAATTCTATGCATTTTCCAGAAGCTGTTTTCTGTGGGAATGTATACGATTACGGCGACCTATGAAAAAACACAGAAATTCGTGACGCCGATTATGATAGGAATTAGTGTTGTGATTGTTGGTGTGGTTGGACTCGTATTCCTGGCAAATGACATGGATGTGTGGAGAACCTTGGAGCTGACTCTTGCTTCTGAATGGAGCAGACTGATTCCAATCGTAGGCTGGATGAAAGGCTTCGTAGTGCACGCAATCTATGGTAACATGCCGATGGTTCTGTTATATCTCGTGCTCAATATTCTTGGAATGGTAGCGCTGGTGTACTTTATCTGGCACATGAAAGCAGACTTCTACGAGGATGCAATGTCTGGTGCACAGGCAAGAGAAGACCTCATAATAGCTGCTTCGGAGAACCGTAAGCCGGTGGAGATAACGGCCGATGGAACTGTGAAAAAGGATAAGCGCAAAGTGGACGAGAAGCATGTGAGTATCTTTGGAAAATACAATGGTGCGTCTATGTTCTTGGCAAAGGAGCTTTTGGTAAGAAAACGCTTAGCGAAGTTTGGAATCGTTACGACAACGATGATGTGGTACACAGTGATTAGTGCCGGTGTAGCGTTGCTGTTAAATCAATTGATGGACGATGCGGACTTTACAATCATTGGTGTCATCCTTATGGCGGTTTTGTTCTTCCGTAATTATGGCAACCCAATCGCACAGGAGACCTCGATGAACTGGCTGTTTCTGGTGCCAGAAAGTCCATACAAAAAGGTGCTTTTTGCGATGCTGGCTGGAAGCTATGCGACGACAATGGATTTGCTCCCGGGCATGATGATTGCAATGCTGGTTTTGGAATTGAATCCTGCGGTGATGCTGCTGTGGCTTGTGACACTTATCACGATGGATTTTATGTTATCCGGAGTTGGCATGATGCTGGAAGCACTCTTCCCTGCAACCGCAATGGATACGATTAAGGTATCCATTCAGATGTTGCTTAAGATGCTTATGATTCTTGTTATCGTAATTGTAATTGTGGTCGGAACCCTGCTTGGTGGCTTCGAGCTAGGGCTTGTCCTGACGCTGATTATGAATATCGTGATTGGTGGGGTAGCATTTATGATTTACCCATCTATTCTACATAGTGGAATTGCATAAATAATCAAATTACCAACTGAAAGTACGTTATGTGCTGCAGGTTGGTAATTTTTTTGCGTCATAGGAAATTCCTATGACGCAAAAAAACGCTCCGCTAAGGATGCGCACCTCGCGGAGAGGAATATAAATGCTGCGCAATATCGCTCGGGCGCGTAGAATCTCGCACGCGAGATTCTTTGTTCTATACATACTTGCCAAACGCTTGTTCTGGTGGTAGAATAGAGACAAACAAACGTTCGAGCGATACGGGCGTGATTCTTGAATGTGGAAGTATGGAGGTGAGGTGCATGGCAAATGACATCGTGGGGATATCCGGCTGGGATACGATTATGGAGAAGCTGACGATTCTTGCGGATTCAGCGAAGTATGATGTGGCGTGTACGTCAAGTGGAGTGGAGAGAAAGGGCGATGGCAGACATATGGGAAGCTCGGCTGGTTGCGGTGTCTGTCATAGCTTTACATCAGACGGAAGATGTATCTCGTTGCTTAAGATTCTATTTACGAATGAGTGCATCTATAATTGTCAGTATTGCATCAATCGTTCCTCGAATGATGTGAAGCGCGTGTCTTTTACACCAGAGGAGGTGTGCGTGCTAACGATGGAGTTTTATCGTAGGAATTATATCGAAGGCTTATTCCTAAGCTCCGGAATTATTGGCTCACCGAACAATACGATGGGACTTCTGTATGAGACGCTGTTTCTGCTTCGGACGAAGTATCATTTCAAGGGCTATATTCATGTGAA
>CAYPAM010000021.1:0-1994 GCA_964408715.1 uncultured Lachnobacterium sp. | reverse complement strand
TGAAGGGGATTCCCGGGGCATCGCCGGACTTGGTAGAGCTGGTGGGATACTTAGCGGATAGAATGAGTGTGAATCTTGAGCTTCCGACGGCGGATGGACTTCAAGCATTAGCACCGAATAAGGTACGACAGAATATCCTATCGCCAATGCGTCAGATTCAAAATGGAATCAAAGAGAGCCGCCAGAATCATGGTGTGCTTAGTATGAAGAGCCGTGTGGCAGTGGACGAAAAGACCTATTATAACCAGCTTGCTGAGATGCGGGACAGCTATGATAAGCTGTGTGATTACCAGAGCGCACGCGGGGTATTGCAGGGGGAGAAGGCTGCGCTGGTGGCGCAGCAGGCGTGGCAACTGGGAGATGGCAGACGTACGAACGCGTCGTATTTGCCAAGCAAGGATCTGGGGCAGAACATGGTGCGTAAGATGCCTTCTTCGTATGGGACAGCAACCGCCCTTGCTCACCCTGATCGCTACTTTGTTCCTGCCGGACAGAGTACGCAGATGATTATCGGGGCGACAGGGGAGACGGATTATCAGATTATGGCGGTGTCGGAGGCTCTGTACAATCGCTTCGATATGAAACGCGTGTTTTATTCTGCTTTTGTGAATGTGAATCAGGATGAGACACTTCCTGCGCTATACGAAGGTCCGCCACTGCTTCGGGAGCATCGCTTGTATCAGGCGGATTTCCTGTTGCGGTTCTATGGGTTTAAGGCAGATGAGCTGTTATCAGAGCGAAGACCGAATTTTAACGAATTGATTGACCCGAAATGCGACTGGGCTGTGCAGCATCTCGAACAGTTTCCGGTAGAGATTAACAAGGCGGATTACTATACTCTGCTTCGTGTTCCCGGGATTGGCACGAGAAGTGCGAAGCGTATTATAGCGGCTCGCCGTCATGGCAAATTGGATTTTGAAGATATCAAGAAGATGGGTGTGGTGTTAAAACGCGCATTGTACTTTATTACCTGCAATGGACGTATGATGTACCACACACCAATTGAGGAAGGCTATATTACAAGACAGTTGATTTATAGTGAGAAACCGGCACAATTACTTTTACCAGATGGAGGAACAACACATTATGAGCAATTATCCCTCTTTGATTTTGCAGTGTGAGGATTCGGTGGAAGGAATTCTTACAGCTATTTATGATGCTTTTGTGGAAAAGAATAAAATGTCAGGATTTCAGGATGGAGACATCTCCATTGCTATTGGAGATAATCTGAACGTAAATCTCTTTGCTAAGGAGATTCAGGTAAAAACTGATTTGAACAAAGCGCAGAAGACACTGTCTAGTATTCAAAGCAAGATTAGTTATCACGCTTACCAGAATATTATGAGTGCACTGTGTCATTTCGCGTTGGACAGAGGGGATGCTGCCCTTGGATATCTGATCAAAGGGTTCCCTATGGGGGCTAGTGTTTCAGAAGCGTTGTCGGACCCCTATGTTATGCGAATTATGGAATTGTCTCGCAAGGTGGATAATGAAGCACATCTATTTAGTGGTTTCGTGCGTTTTCACGACTTGGGCAAATTTCTTTATAGCGAAGTGGAACCGAAGTGTAATGTACTGCCTAAGGTTATGGAGCATTTTGAAGACCGTATGCCGAATCAGCATTATGTCATCTATGATTCCCGCCGTAAGATGGCCTTGGTACACCCTGCTTTTCAGAAGAGCTTTTTCGTGTATGGAGAGGATTTTCATATTGATGTGTCCCAGAGACAGGATGAGTTTGAAGTCTTATGGGGAAAATATTTCGAGCATATTGCGATTCAGGAACGTAAGAATCCTCGCTGCCAGAACAATTTGATTCCAAAGTGGTATCGCAAGAATATGGTGGAGTTTTCATGATTTGTACAATTTGTACACTTGTTTTCTAACAGAATACAACATATAATAACATTAGAAGTAATCTTGCTTCACTTCATCATAAATGAGTCCTGTGACGGTTCTGACAGGACGGTAAAATAAAAAATGACCGAGCGATG
>CAYPAM010000020.1:0-15955 GCA_964408715.1 uncultured Lachnobacterium sp. | reverse complement strand
GTCATGATGGTTGCCGGGTTTGAGTTAACCAGTACAATTTCGTAACCTAAGCTACGAAGTGCTTTACAAGCCTGCGTACCAGAGTAGTCAAATTCACAAGCCTGACCGATGATAATTGGCCCAGAACCAATAATCAGAATTTTGTTAATATCACTTCTTTTTGGCATAGAATAACAATCCTCCTTTGATGAACGCGGAGCGTTCTTTATTCTTCCGTATATTATATATAAAATAAGAAAAAATACAAGACAGAAATTTAACCAAATCTATGTACAAAACGAGAGAATTGCTATGCAATTCTCTCAAGAACACCTACGCTCTATGTTAAGCACCAAATCTTATAACATAGGAGGTGTTAAATTTATTGCCGGCCTCAAGTACATTGTCGTAGGCACGAGCCTTTAAGGTGCCTTCGAAATCCTGACTGTCACAGCGACCATACCATGGTTCAATGCAAAGGAAAGGCGCATTTTTGCCCTCAGGAGACCAGATGGCAAATAATGGAGCATTGAAGAGAACGGTAAGTACACGGTTGCCCTGTGGGTCTTCTAAACCAATCTCTCCAGTCTGTCTATTTTCTGCTATGTATGTACCATTGTCAAAAAAGTCTGGCGTAAGGGCAGCTCTGTGGTTTTCCAAAGCAAGCATATAATTGTCGGAGAGAGCAAGGCCAGTCTGCATATCGTTTCTGTAATATTGAAGCTCGTCGAGTCCTGCGAAATAGAGTTTATAGCCATCCTTGGAGTCCTCTCCATGGAGTGGACAGTTGAAGGCAGGATGCGCACCGATGCCGAAATGCATGTGTTTGTCCATAGAGTTGTTGCTCACCTCCCACATTACCTTCAGTTCGTTTTCAGCAAGCTCATAACCGATTCTTAAAATGAATGAAAATGGGAACTGCTCTAAGGTTTCGTTGCTGGTAACAAGCTTAAACCAGATGGTCGTATCGGTTTTGGATACAAGGCAGTGCTCCATATTTCTTGCGAATCCATGCTGTGGCATAGAATAGGTCTTGCCACCATGAAGGAAGGTGTCGTTTCGAAGTCTTCCTACGAATGGAAAAAGCACTGGCGATGTGCGACCCCAATAGGCTGGGTCAGCCTGCCACATATATTCCTGACCGGTTGCCTTAGACTGGACAGACTTCACTTCTGCTCCAAAAGAATCAATTTCTACGCGTAAAATATCGTTTTCCAAAGTGTATCTCATAATGTTCCTCCTAACTGAAAACATAATTAAAAATATTATAACATATTCTCTGAGAAATACTGTATTTTTTTTATTTTTTTGTATAATTGCCATTGCCGGAAAAGAGTAGGGAGCTAAACTCATTAAACTCTTTGTTGAAGAGAGTACAAAAAAGGAGTACAATGAAGCTATATAGATGGTACTAAAGTACCGATGGGGTATTATTATTTTTAGGGGAAGACAGTATGAAAAAAACATTACAGAAGATAATTGCTAGTATTTTCATATTTGCCATTTTAATTACTTGGGGACAACCGGTATATGCCAGGGCGGCAGAGAATGAATCCGAGACTGCTACGATGAAGCAGGAGCGTGTGGTAAAGGTGGGGTTTTACCACATGGACGGGTTCCAGTATTATGATGAATATAATGAATTGCAGGGGTACTGTGTTGATTACTTGAATATGATATCCAGATTCACAGGCTGGACATATGAGTATGTAGCAGTGGCGGATTTTGGAGAGGGATGCGAGAAGCTTGCCAGTCACGAGATTGATTTACTGGCTCCTGCTATGTATACCGAAGAACGTCAGGTGCAGTATGATTATAGTGCCTTGAATTTTGGCACAGAGTACACCATTCTTGTAACCAGCGCGACGAATGAGGGACTGTATTATGAGGATTATGCGGCTTTTGATGATATGAAGGTCGCGGTACTCAACGACTATCCGTTGACAGAGTATTATATCGAATATATGAATCAGAATGATTTTGAGTCTGAGCTTGTGTATTTTGATTCGATTGACGAAAGTAAAGAAGCACTTGCAAACAAAACGGTGGATGCCATCGTAACCTCGATTATGGATATGGAATCTGACCAGAAGCTTCTGGCGAGATTTGCGCCACAGCCATTTTATTTTCTTACGTGGGAAGGAAACGAGGAAGTTTTGTCGATTCTCGACCGTGCGATGATACAGGTGCAGAATACATATCCAACGTATTTGGACGATTTGCTGGTGAATTATTATCCGATATATAGAATTCAGTATTTTACTAGAGAAGAAGCAGAGTTTGTAAAGAACTTAGAGCCTCTTCGTGTAGCATATATATCCGACCATATGCCACTTTCGTTTACGAATGATGCGGGGGAACTGGATGGAATTTCCCGCGCTATTTTTGATAAGGTTGCAGAGGTATCCGGATTGCAGTTTGAATATGTTGCCTTACCACAGGGAGACATTACCTATCAATTTCTGTTAGAGGAACAGATTGACCTGATAACAGGCGTAGAATACAACAGCACCAACATGAATTCCAATGGTATGCTGCTTAGCACTCCATATCTGTCTTCCAGGAAAATGATTGTAAGCGTGAGCGGATTCGAGTATGATCCAGAGCTACCATACAAGATTGCGATAGCGGAGGGCTCGCAGACAATACATAAGGTACTGTCTACACTGTATCCAAATATGGAGGTTGTAGCTTATGGCACGAATGAGGAGTGCTTCGAGGCTTTAGCGAACGAAGAAGTGGATATGCTGATTCAGAATCAGTATGTTGTAGAAGCGATTCTGTCCAAGCCGCGTTACAGTAATCTGATTGTAGTTCCAATGGAAGGACTTGCGGATGAGTTGAGCTTCTCGACAGTTGTATCTATTTATGATGATATGGAGGGAATGAGCGAAGAGGACAGTTTGCAGTTGATTAGCATTATCAACAAGGCTTTGTCTCAGATAAACGAGCAGGAAATCGATACCATCATTGTAAGAGAAACCTTGGAAAATCAATATGAATTGGATTTTGTGGATTTCGTATACAGCTATCGTTTGGTGATTGTTTGGATAGGCGTTGCATTTATATTTATGACCCTTTTCTTCATAAGCCTGTCGATGTTGAGCAGACGTCGTGAAAAGCAGAGAAAAGAAGAAGAGCGGTTAAATAATCTGCAGCAGAAGCGTTATCGCACCATTATGGAATGCTCCGATGATATGATTTATGAGATTAGTTTAAAGGGCGAAGCGAATATTGGTTCTGATAAAATCAAAAACAAATTCGGATGGGAAATTCCAACACATGTTCCAATGGAGGAGTTGGATTTTGCAAAAACTATGCAAATTCTTCATGTGCATCCAGAGGATGAGCAGACCTTCCGTAAGACGATTCTTGCAGATGGCGGTAATTCGGATGAATTAATTGTACGTTTGGGCAAGGCGGATGGCGCTTATATCTGGTGTAAAGTATTTCGAACACTTTTGATGGACGATAATGGCGATGTTGTATCGGTTCTTGGCAAAATCGAGGACGTAGATGAACAAGTCAAAGAACGTAAAGCGTTAGAGGCAAGCTCTCGCACAGATGCTTTGACAGGTCTGCTCAATAAAGCAACCTTCAAGGCAGAGGTAAAGGAATACTTAGGGGACAACTCGGCCGAGGGAGTGGCATTCGTGTTCATGGATATAGATCACTTCAAGGATATTAACGATAAGCTCGGTCACAGAACAGGAGATATCGTAATCAAGGAAAATGCAAAGAAGATTCAGCTTCTTTTTGCGAACTTCGATCTGGTAAGCCGCTTTGGTGGCGATGAGTTTTGCGTTTTTGTAAGAGATATTCCACGAGAAACCCTTGGGGACCGATTGGAATTTGCGGTAGAGAAGATGAAAGAGGATTACCCTTATGATGAGGGGGTGATTCATCTATCTGCCAGCATCGGTGCTGCGTATTGCAAGGCAGGAAGGGTAGAATACAAGGATTTATTCGAGGTTGCCGATACGGCACTGTATAAGGTAAAAGAAAATGGGCGCGACGGATGGCTCATTGAAGACATTGAAAATTAGATTTAGTAAAGCTGTTGCAAAATGGATTTCCCCAAAATCCGTGGTGCAACAGCTTTTTTCTATATGTATGAGGACTCATTTCGAAGTTTTTTGATGTAGTTAGAAGCGATGTCCGCCGCCGCCTCCATGGCTTCCACCACCACCACCGCCGCCACCGTGACTACCGCCTCCTCCGGAGCCGGAGCTTTGTGGGCTGTAACGTTTGGACTGGTGTGTGAAATTCGCACGCGCATTGTTGATGTCTACTTTGTTGTAGATTCCGCTCATAAGCTCCCTTCTGGAAGCCTTCTTTGAATGGGATACTGCCATCACGATGAAGTAATTGATAAGCAATGCGATGGCAACTGCAATAAATGCATTGCAGATGTATTTCATTGGCTGTGCAATTCGCTTGCCCTCTAACAAGGAGTTCATCTGCTCAAAGGCCTTGCTTGCACAGCGGTAATAATCCGCGTCTGAAGCGTAGGTATATACATTGTCGGTAATGGTGTCTGCATAATCACTTGTGACTGTGTTGTAGATATCCCCCTGACTGTATATCCATATGTAACGGTTGTCCATATCAATCAGGAACACCGTCGCACTTTCATAGCCGAAAACGGATTCGCAATAACCTTCCGCATAGCTGCGACTGCTGTAAGCCGGATTATCATCAATCGACACAAATGCAACGTTGCCATGTTCGGTAATAGGCTTCATATCTTCGACAAGGGCAGCCTCCTCTGAGGTGGACAAAAGCATTGCCCAATCGGAAAGGTGCACCTCGTAGCCTGTCTCTGTGTTTGTGTATAGCGCAGTTTCACTGTCAGTAACAGGTGCTTCTGTATCCGCCTGCACGCAGGTAGGCACTAGCAGAAATGCAACGAGGAGAACAAGCACAAGATTCCCTAAAAATGGGGAATGTTTTCCGGATGAACTAATTCGCATCGTCGTCACCTCCTGTTCTATCGAACTGTGGAAGCTTTCGCGTCGACAGGATATTGTAATAGTGGATGATATCCTTCACGGAGTAGAAGATTCCACAGATAGAAAGGATAGCACCGCCGTAGTAGTAGATGTCACTAATGGGCTGCCCGATTAGAATGAGAATTCCAATAATCAGAGCTGCAAGCGAGGTGAAAAATCCTATGCGTGATGGCTTCTTGTCCAGCTTTTCTTTTTTCTTGATTGCCCTAATCTGATAAGAGTGAATCAGCATACTGACAACCGCCATTGCTGTTGTAAAAACAAGCATTGAGGCAGGTGTAATCGTGGTTACCAGATTCAGTAGCAGGAATAGTGGTATTGAAAGAATCAGGGAGCCAATCAGGTATTTCTTTGGGTCAACAGGCAGGTCGGCTACAACCTTTCCGGTCTGTCCATTGATAGTTGCATAAGCGACACGGTCGTGGTTGCGGTAGGACATAAACCATACCGGGAACATCGTACTGTCGACCTCTTTGGTATTGGTGCCAAGAGCACTTGGACCAAGAGAACCTGTGATGGTTTTTCCTGCAAAGGCAGGAGTGGCATAGATTCGTTTTACAGAGTTTTCAGTTGCAAAATTCTCTGCCTGAATACGATAATCCAGAGGGTCTACGTCTGCGGTATCTGCATAAAATCCACTCAAAAATGCTGGGGTAAAGGCTTTCATGCCTTTTACATCGAAGGGCGCAAGCTTCTCGCTGATGTTATCATCGAAGGAGGAAGAAGCATCATAGGATAATCCTTTATAATAGGCATCGATATCGCCTTCTAACTGGAAATGGTCTGTGATGATGTAATCGCCACGTCGATGAGAATGCGACCCGCTAAGCGAGAATGAATTCTGCTGTGTGATATAAAACGCCCAGTATGGCATATAGATTCCGCGGAAGCTATCGATGTTCTTTGGATTTTTCAAGGCGTCCGGTGCAAAGATTGCTCTCTTCATCATATCGGAATAAGCTTTCTTACAATCCTCTTTGGTTTTCTGGAATGGAATCACATAGTTTGGACGTTTTTCGTTGCGAAGCCTACTGTGCAGAATGGTCGATGCACCACAGAAGGTACAGAATTCTGCAGCAGAAGTGTCCGTGCTTATGATTTCACCACCACACCCCGGACAAGTGAAGACGGTTACTTCGTACTCCTGCTTGTCGAAGGATGCCTGGTCCCTATCTTCAAAGGAATATGGGTCTGCCTGTGTATGACAATATTCACAAGCAAGTTGTTGAGACGGAATATCGAATTTGAGATTTCCGCCGCAGTTTGGGCATGAATACATAACGCCACCTCCTTATCATTTGTGTATGTGTTTGCGAGTGAATTTATGCGTTAGCATTTCCTTCCAGATGCTTGGGTAGAAGAGAATGAGTAGCGGGAACAGCTCTAATCTGCCCGCCAGCATGTCAAATATAAATACCCATTTCGACAGGTCGGTAAAATGCCCGAAGTTCTGGGTTGGTCCGACAAGACCTAAGCCCGGACCAATGTTATTCAGCGTTGTGGCTACGGAGGTAAAGGTTGTAACTATGTCTTTTCCCTCGATAGCAACTAATAAAATAGAGATAATAAACAATGCGAAAAAAGTCACCATATATACATTAATAGAACGGATGACATTTGGCTCGACTTCTTTTTCATCCATCGTAATCTGTTTTACGGAACGAGGGTGCACGTAAGTGTATAGCTCCTTGGCAATGTTTTTTGCCTGAATGACAAAACGCGATACCTTCATACCGCCACCCGTACTGCCGGCGCAGGCGCCGATGAACATCAGAATTACCAGCACGGATTTGCTGAGTGTCGGCCATGTATCAAAATCCGTTGTTGCATATCCGGTCGAAGAGATGATGGATGCAACCTGGAAAAGTGCTTGCGTGATGGCATCAAACAGGTTGGTGCACATATGGAAGATATCAATGGCAATGATGATGGTCGCTGTCAGGATAATCAACAAAAATGCACGAAGCTCTTCCATCTTAAGGACTTTTCGAATCTGTCCAAAAAGGATGAGATAAAACGCATTGAAATTGATACTGAATAAAATCATAAATATCGTAACAATCCATTGAATGGCAACGGAATAGCTTGCCATACTGCTGTTTAAGATGGCAAAACCACCTGTTCCGGCGGTAGCGAATGCGGTACATATCGCATCAAACCATGGCATGCCGGCAATCAGTAGTAAAACGAGCTGAATAGTAGTTAATCCAAAATAGATTCCATACAAAATACGCGCGGAATGACGCATTTTTGGAACAAGCTTGCCTACGGACGGTCCGGTGCTTTCAGCGCGCATCAGGTTGATGTGAGAGCCTCCGGCCATTGGGATAATAGCAAGCAAAAAGACCAAAATTCCCATGCCGCCAATCCAGTGTGTAAAACTACGCCAAAGGATAGAAGCATGGCATAAAGCCTCGACATCGCTTAAGATGCTGGCACCCGTAGTCGTAAAACCGGACACAGTCTCAAATATCGCGTCAGTAAAGCGAGGAATCTCGCCGGTCAGCATAAAAGGGATAGCGCCAAAAAGGCTAAGCGTAATCCAGCTTAAGGAAGTAGCGATACAGCCTTCCTTTAGATAGAAGACGGTGTTTTTGGGTTTGTTTTTCGTAAGCAGCATGCCAAGACAGAAGGCAACTGTGCCAACGCCTAAATAGACAAAGCCTTGTGGTTCCTGAAAAATCAGTGCAATCAAGCATGGTAAAAGGAGAAAAATCCCCTCCAGCTTGATGACATTTCCCAGGATATAACGAATCATTGAACTGTTCATTGGGCTCCTCCTAGGCAAGAATATCCGTTAATTCATTAAAGCCGGTGTGCTTGGTTACAATCATGACGCGGTCGCCGACCTGCAGGCTGTCCTGACCGGTTGGGATATAGGTGCGTCCGTTGCGGCGGATAAGGCATACAAGCAGATTGTCCTTTAAATTTAGCTCCATCAGAGATTTTCCGGTGGCTGCCGATTCGTGGTCAATCAAAAATTCTACCGCTTCAACACGGGAATCAAACATATGATAGAGGGTCTCAAGGTTGCTGTTCTTAGAAGCCTGCTTTGCACGAACGTATGCAATAATAGCTTCTGCAGTTATGAATTTTGGATAAATCACACTTCCCAAATCCAGCTTGTCGATTACGGTGTCAAAGGTAATACGATTGATTTTGGTAATGACCTTGGCGTTAGATACCTGTTTGGCATAGAGCGTAAGGATGATATTCTCCTCATCAATACCTGTCAGTGGGATGAAGGATTCGATGTCCTTGATGCCTTCCTCAAGAAGCAGGTCTTCGTCAGTTCCATCGCCGTTGATAATGATGGCTCCGGGAAGGAGAGTGCTTAATGCTTTGCAATGGTCTAGGTTATTTTCAATGATTTTTACATTGATTCCGGCAGAGAGGAGCTGCGCTGCGAGATAGTAGGCAGCCTTGCTGCCGCCGATAATCATGGTATCATTGACACGGTGGGTATCAAGACCGATTCCGCGGAAGAAGCTTTCGCAAGCCTTTTGTGTACCAACGAAGGATACGATATCACCGCTTGCAAGCTGGAAGCTTCCGGCTGGAATATATACCTCGCCATCGCGTTCAACTGCACAGATTAGAATGTTGTGTTTTATGTGTTTTCCAATGTCCCAGAGTTTCATCTGGTCGAGGATGTTGCCTGTCGGAATCTTGAACTTTACGATTTCTGCATGCGAATGCGTGAAGCTGTTGACCTCGAGTGCTTCCGGCATGTAGAGAATACGTGCGATTTCCTTTGCGGCCTCTAACTCTGGGTTGATAATCAGAGCGAGTCCTAGCTGCTCGCGGATAAAATTGATATCCTTGTTATAGTCTGGCGTACGTACTCTGGCAATAGCGGCACAATTGGTTGCTTGTTTTGCAACCGTACAGCATAATAGATTAAGTTCATCGGATTCAGTCACAGCGATGATGAGGTCGGTATCTTCAATACCTGCTTCCTGCTGAACGCTAAAGGAAGCTCCGTTGCCACAGATGCCCATAACGTCATACAGGTTGGTCATGTCCTGAATCTTCTGAGGATTTTTATCGATAATGGTGATGTCATGCCCTTCTTTGGATAATTGGGCAATCAATGTGGCACCTACTTTGCCACAGCCTACAATCAAAATGCGAAGTCCTTGTTTTGCAGGCAATTTCATTCCAAACATGTTTTTCCCTCCAAAAGAAATTGATAAACATTATTCTATATACATAGACATACAAATTATAACACACTTCAAATGTAAACAAAACAAATAATTAATGGTATGGATTTTAAATTTATTGTGGTATACTTGGTGTCAGGAAAAAAATGTGGCACGCAAGAAGGTGAAGAATTTTTAAATGAGATTGGCATAGTGGCTGATTTCAGGAGGACTTGATATGAGTGAATATTTAATCGCGAATTACCACGCGCATACGACGCGTTGTAAGCATGCAAGAGGAACAGAACGAGAATATATTGAGGCGGCAATTAAGGCTGGAATTCAGGTGTTTGGATTCTCGGACCATGTGCCATGCCCTTTTAAGGATGGATTCGTATCCGGAATTCGAATGGATATGGAGCAGGCGGCAGAGTACGTGGCGTGCATTCGTGCTTTGGCGAAGGAATATGAAGGACAGATACAGATTCTGGTCGGCTTTGAGACAGAGTATATGCCGGAATTTTTTGAGGAACAGATGGAAGTATTCGATGCCATTGGCATTGACTATATGATTATGGGACAGCACTTTCTGAATAGTGAAAAGGAAGGCCCCTACACAGGTTCGCCAACTACGGATGAAGCGTTTCTAAGGGCTTATGTTGACCGTGTGATTGCGGGCATGAAGACTGGAAGATTTCTGTATCTGGCGCACCCGGATCTTATCAATTATCAGGGTGAGGATGCCATCTATGAGCGTGAGATGAAGCGCATGTGCGAAGCGCTGAAGGAGATGGGCATCCCGCTTGAAATCAACCTGCTGGGGGCATTGGAGAACAAGCATTATCCAAGAGAACGCTTCTGGGAGATTGCCGGAAATGTGGGGAATGATGTCATCCTTGGGCTTGATGTGCACTGGACAGAGCAGATTGGAGAGAGAAGCTGCTATGAGAAAGGGTTAAAGCTAGTGGAAAGATATGGATTAGCACTGCTTCATACCTTTGTGAAATAAGAATTTACGTAAGATACAAAAAAACACACCTTGATGCATCGCATCTTGGTGTGGAATTTTCTGCTTCCAAAGGAAGCCTATTTATATAAGGGGAATAAAGGAAAGGGTTTTATAAAAAAGTGTTCATCACTTGTTTACAAACGAATAATAACATGGTATTTTTGAAGAAACAAGTGGTAATACTTGCACAACAAAAATGACCATGTTTTTATTTTGGAGAAATGTATGGAACGTCTGAATGTATATACCTGGGATTTTTCAATTGAGGAATTAAATAAGCTGCGCTGTCTGAAGGATTATAAGCTTATGGAGCACAAGATTGACTTTGCGGATAGAAGCAACTTAGAGCCGGATGTGCCTGCAATATTTATTCTGCGCAATCCGAGAAATGGAACAGATTTGTGGAAGTATTTTCGTATGGTTCGCGCACGTAAGATGAATGCGGCTTTTTTGCTCCTTATTTCCAAGCAGGACTTTGCGCTGATGTACGGCGCGTGTCAGAATGGAATCAATGCGGTGCTTATGGAGCCGGCATCCCGCAATGAGTGGGAGGAACAGATGCAACGCTGTCTGTATCGTCTGGAGGAAGTGATGCAGGGGTTGAAGGATCGTGCACAACTGGAAGCGTATGAGTATGAGAAGCAGCAGAAGATTATGGAGCGTCTTCTTATAAATATGCTAGAAAAGCCAGAGGAAGTGGAATTGCTTCTGCCGGAAATCAACAGGCGTTATCATACCAAGCTTGGTGAAGGTCAGTATCAGGCGTTCGTCATCAATGTAAATCAATATGAGCTATGTAGCAAAACCTCCCATTTCTTGAAGGAGGTTACCTTGCATGCGCTCCATACGCTGGGACTGGCGCAGGAGATCATTCTGGGATATAAGGAGCCGTTTGGCTTAATCGGTATCGTGTATTATGGAAGAAATCTTTCCTTTGAAGAGCGTAAGGCAGATTATATGCGCCTGTGGAAGCAGATTATGAACCTACAGGAGTATTATGGGGATTTTGAGGCGACCATCGGTGTTGGACGAGTGGTAGAAGGGATTGCGGGCGTATCGGAGTCCTTGCATCAGGCTGCCTTTTCGCAGGAGTATCGCATGATTCTGCCAGAAAAGGTGTTTTTTACGGAAGAGCTGCCTGTACCTCGCAAGCTGGAAGAGTTTATTTCGGAACGTAAGCTAAGGGAGCTGCTTCGTTTTGTAATTTTGGGGGATGTGCGCCATGTGAATAGCTGGTTTTTGGAGTTTCATCAGAATGTGGAGCCACAATTTATGGAATATCCGCCTGCCTTTGCCAAATTTGGATGGGAAATCTATCGTTTGTGTATGCAGGCACAGGTGGAGTCTTTCTCAGAGTGGAAGTTTTTGAAGCTGCAGCATATTTTTGATGGCGTGGAGCGCAATCACGAGCTGGAGATTCTGTTACTTGAGATATGTCACATGATGCAGCAGGATGCCAATGGCGGGCAGGATGTGGCAACACAGGCGATTGCCTATATGAAGGTGCATTACGCGGAGCCGATTAATCTGGAATATATGGCAGAGAAGTGTGGCCTTAGTACCAGCTACTTCAGCCGTAAGTTCAAGGAGCAGACAGGGGAGAAGTATATTGATGCACTGACGGATATTCGAATCCGAGAGGCGCAGCGCCTGCTTGGAACTACGGATATGCCTGTGTCAGAGATTGTGGAAGCAGTAGGGTATTGTGATGAAAAGCATTTCCGCCGCGTATTTCATAAGCTGACGGGCATCAATCCATTGTCTTACCGCAAGAAGATACAAAAAGAGAATGAATTGTCAGAAAATAATATATAATTCATACAAAGATAACAAATAATTTCAAATTAAATGCGAGTTTTTAGAAAATAATAGTTGACAGATGCGAATTGATATGCTATATTGAATTTAACAAAAAGAACTACAGTTCATTGAAGCGGTGACGAGAAAGCCGTTTGATGAAATCTAAGAACAGGAGGTACGGTCCAAAAGGAACAGCAGATTGGTAAGAAGCAACCCTAGCACACCATATTACATCAAGAAACCAGTGGCAATAGAATAATTTGAAGAGTTGGATAGAGCTTCGGAAAAAAGAAGAACAATTAGAAGAAAGATAAAGATACGAAGTCATTCCTGAAAAGTCATTTCGGTAAACAGAAGATAAGAATATGGAAAAAATAAAAGAATTGTGAGGTACAGACCGTTGGAATTTGAAGTATCTATAGAATAGGCGTCGCCCGATGAATTGGCATTTGGGTGACGTCTATTTTTTGCTGCGCAATACCGCTCGGGCGCGGAGAATCTCGCATGAGAGATTCTTTGTTCTATATGTACAGCAAAGTGCTTGGAGTGAAAAGGGAATACCTTGTCAAGGGTCAGAGTGTACAAAAGTACTATGAATTTTCTGTGAGAATTGCCACATGGCATTTAACCACTACATATTGTATAATAGGTCTTGATTTGGAACAAAACATTGTTTATGTAGGGTTTAAACAGAAAAGAGGAGGATGCTTATGTCAGGTGAAGTTTTGGATGATGTAATGATCAAGGGCGCGTGCCAGGGAAAGGCGGATGCAATAGTAAGTTGTCAATGTAACATTGAGAACGCTCCGGTTCGTTGTGAACAGGCAGAACATTGTATGTTTTATTCTTATTACAAATGTAGTAAACAATGGAAACGATTAGCATAAAGTAATAATAGAATTAAGAGACGATAACTTCTACTTATGAATTCCATAAGAATTTTGAGTAGAAGTTTTTTTATTTTTTATTTGATTTTCTAGCGGTTTCTGTTATGATATTGCTCATGAGACCTTATTAAATAGGAAAATATTAGAATTTTTAATCATATATTTAGAAAAACGAGGAGCAATGAAGATGGTTAAGGTAGTAAAATTCGGTGGAAGTTCTCTTGCGAGTGCAGAGCAGTTTGCTAAGGTTGGAGATATCATCCGAGCTGACAAGTCAAGAAAATACGTTGTGCCAAGTGCACCTGGAAAGAGAAATTCCAAGGACACCAAGGTAACAGATATGTTATATGAGTGCTATGCTTTGGCAGATGCGGGCGAGGATTTTAGAGTGCCTTTAATGAAGATTAAAGAGCGTTATGATTCTATCATTAATGGTTTGAAGCTAAAGATTTCCTTAGAAGAAGAATTCAAGGTAATCGCAGAGCATTTCAAAGCGAAGGTTGGTGTGGATTATGCAGCATCCCGTGGCGAATATCTAAATGGTCTGATTATGGCAGATTATCTTGGATATGAGTTTGTGGATGCGGCAGAGGTGATTTTCTTTGATGAGCATGGCGTGTTCGACGACGAGAGAACACACAAGGTACTTTCAAAACGCCTTGAGAAAATGGAAACAGCCGTAGTGCCAGGCTTCTATGGTTCAAATCCGGATGGAAGCATCCGTACCTTCTCAAGAGGCGGTTCAGACATCACAGGCTCTATCGTGGCAAAGGCTTGTAAGGCAAGCATCTACGAGAACTGGACAGACGTATCCGGCTGCTTAGTTGCAGACCCAAGAATTATTGACAACCCAGTACCAATCAAGGTCATCACATATCGCGAGCTTCGTGAGTTATCCTACATGGGTGCATCTGTACTTCATGAGGATGCCGTATTCCCAGTACGTAAGGCTGGTATTCCAATCAATATCCGCAATACCAATGACCCGGAAGCAGAGGGAACCATGATTGTAGACAGCACCTGCCAGAAGGCAGATTACACCGTTACCGGTGTGGCTGGTAAGAAGGGCTTCGTCGCTGTCAGCATTGAAAAAGACCAGATGAACAACGAGGTTGGTTTCTGTCGTAAAGCTCTTCAGGCTTTTGAAGAAAACGGAATCTCTATTGAGCATATGCCTTCCGGAATTGACACCATGACCGTATTCGTACATCAGGCGGAGTTTGAAGGCAAAGAGCAGCAGGTAATGAGCTCTCTTAGAAGACTTGCCAATCCAGACTTCACAGAGCTGGAAGCAGACCTTGCACTTATTGCAGTGGTGGGTCGTGGTATGAAATCTCAGAGAGGTACTGCAGGTAGAATCTTCTCTGCACTTGCTCATGCTGACATCAACGTAAGAATGATTGACCAAGGTTCTTCCGAGTTAAATATCATCATCGGTGTAAGCAATGATGACTTCGAAAAGGCAATCAAGGCAATCTATGACATCTTCGTAATAACGAGATTATAATTTAAGAACTGGAACCGTAGAACGCTTTCTTTCATATTCTGTATGGAAGGGAGCGTTTTTTATATGGATAGGCACATCATCATTTTAACGACGGACAATAGACAGGAGGCGCTTGGCAATCTGTTTTCGGGACAGAGGGTAAGGTGCTCCTGGGAGGAGTATACAAGAGAGGAAATCTGTGAAAAGGTCTATGTTTTGCCAACCCCAGTGACGAAGCTTGATGCGAATGCAGAGATTAAGGATAAATTAAAACAAGAGTTAATAAATTGCAAAGGGCCTGTTGTTGTATTTGCAGGAGCGTTAAACTCTGAGTGGAAGGGATTTCTAGAGGGAAATGGAATCGTGTATTGGGACTTTATGAAAATGCCGGAAGTGGTAGAGGAAAATGCACAGATTACAGCGGAGGGCACAGTGGCAGAGGCCCTCATTCACGGACAGTATTCCATCCGTGGCCAGAATGTACTTGTGACAGGCTATGGCTGTTGTGGTAAGAAAATCGCGAAGGCTTTTGATGCTTTAGGAGCACAGGTGACGGTGGCTGCCAGACGCTTTGAGGTGCGCAAGCAGATTCTGTCAGATGGATATAACGCGGTGGAATTTGCTGTGCTGCCAGAGCTTATAAGGTCTATGGATACGGTGATTAATACGGTTCCAAAGATGGTGATTACCAAGGATGTTCTTCGAAATATGAGAGAGGATGCGATGGTGATTGATATTGCCTCGAAACCGGGTGGAACGGATTTTGATGCGGCAGCCAAGTATGGAATACATGCGCGCCTGGCACTGGGACTTCCGGGAATCTATACGACAACGAGCAGTGCAAAAGCTCTAAGAGATGCCATATTCAAGTACGCACCCCTAGAAAATGATGTGAGAGGGGAACAACAATGGATTTTTCAAATTATCATGTAGGCTTCGGGTTCACCGGGTCATTTTGTACGTTTGCGCAGACGAAGAAAGAGGTGATTCGCCTCAAAGAGATGGGTGCGAAGATTACGCCAGTGTTTTCTTATCAGACACAAAGCTGTGATACGAGATTTGGGAATGCGAAGGAATTTATGCAAGAGATATGTGATATTACGGAAAACGAAGGAATCTATACAATTGTGCAGGCGGAACCGATTGGACCAAAGAATTTCCTTGATGTGATGGTGATTGCGCCTTGTACGGGAAATACCGCAGCAAAGCTATGCAATGGTATTGTGGATTCTCCGGTGCTTATGGCGGCAAAGGCGCACATCAGAAATGGCAAGCCGCTTGTCATCGCTATCGCGACCAATGACGCTCTAGGCATGAACTTCAAGACCATTGGCATGCTGATGAACATGAAGAATATCTACTTCGTGCCATTTGGGCAGGACAACTGCAAGAGTAAGCCGAATTCCATGATTGCACACATGGACCTTCTCCCAGAGACAATCGAGGCAGCATTGCAGGGCAGACAGCTCCAGCCGGTAATCATGTAGCTGCAAGAGGCTGTTGCAAAATGGATTTCATACCCGTGTAATCCGTGGCGCAACAGCGCTTTTATAGTTTCTAATAATGTAGCCCGCCACCACCTCCCCCTTGCCGTGTTTGATAGAAAAACGCACATATTCCTAGAAAGAGCTTTCTGC
>CAYPAM010000019.1:0-16153 GCA_964408715.1 uncultured Lachnobacterium sp. | reverse complement strand
TGATTTTAAGGTCTGGAGCTAACGCTTTGATACCAAGTTCGAAACGAATCTGGTCATTTCCTTTACCTGTAGCACCGTGGCAGATAGCTGTAGCCCCTTCTTTTCTAGCTACTTCTACAAGTCTTTTTGCAATACCTGGACGAGCCATAGAAGTTCCAAGTAAATATTTGTTTTCATATACAGCACCAGCCTGAACACAAGGAACAATGTAGTCATCACAGAATTCGTCTGTAATATCTTCAATATATAATTTAGTAGCACCTGAAAGTTTTGCTCTTTCTTCAAGTCCATCTAATTCTTCACCCTGACCGCAGTCGATACAGCAGCAGATAACTTCATAATCATAATTTTCCTTTAACCATGGAATAATGGCTGTGGTATCAAGACCACCTGAGTAAGCTAATACAACTTTTTCCTTTGACATTGTATGTATTTCCTTTCCTGTTTTAAAATCTTCGCTTCGTGCCACAGAAGCAGCGTGTTTTTCAATAAGGATACTATACACCTGTTTTTCTACATATGCAAGTGAAAAAATATACAAAAATTGCACAATTATACACTAAAATATGTATAAAATACAAAAGGAGTGAATAAAAATGCATAAAAATACAAAAAAGACTTTACGAATCCAAGTAGTTGTACTATTATAAGTAGCAAAGGTCAGAAAAAGCGAGGGAATGACTATGATTAAAGTAGGAATTATCGGTTCCACAGGCTATGCAGGAGCAGAATTGGTTCGAATTCTTCACAATCACCCACAGGCTGAAATCGTCTGGTACGGCTCAAGAAGTTATGTAGACCAAGCTTATGCAGCTATCTATCAGAATATGTTTGAATTGGTTGATGACAAATGTCTGGATGATAATATAGAAGAATTGGCTTCAAGGGTAGACGTGATTTTTACAGCAACACCACAGGGGTATCTTGCGGGTGTGCTGACCGAAGATATCTTAAATAAGGTAAAAATCGTAGACCTCAGTGCTGATTATCGCATCAAGGATGTAGCAGTCTATGAGAAATGGTACGGTATTGAGCATAAGAGTCCGCAGTTTATTGAAGAAGCGGTATATGGACTATGTGAAATCAATCGTGACAGGGTGCAGCAAGCAAGACTGGTTGCGAACCCGGGCTGTTATACAACCTGTTCGATTTTAACTGCATATCCATTGGTAAAAGAAGGCTTGATTGACCCAAGTACTTTAATCGTAGATGCCAAATCAGGTACTTCCGGCGCAGGACGTGGGGCAAAGCTTCCAAATCTGTTCTGCGAGGTCAATGAGAATATGAAGGCTTACGGTGTTGCAAGTCACAGACATACACCAGAGATTGAGGAGCAACTCGGATATGCGGCAGGCGAGGAGCTTCTTATCAATTTCACGCCACATCTAGTGCCAATGAACAGAGGAATTCTGGTGACGGAGTATGCTTCCCTTAAGAAAAAAGCAGATGGTACATATCCAACCTACGAGGAAATCAAAGCGGTATATGATTCTTATTATGAGAAGGAAACCTTCGTACGTGTTCTTGAAAAGGGCATTTGTCCGGAGACAAAGTGGGTAGAAGGCAGTAACTTCGTGGATGTCAACTTTGTGATTGACGAAAGAACCGGACGTATCATTATGATGGGCGCGCTTGATAACCTGGTAAAAGGAGCAGCGGGTCAGGCGGTACAGAATATGAATCTGTTATTTGGACTTCCGGAAAATACGGGACTTATGATGGTGCCACTGTTCCCTTAGAAGCGAGCATGGAGCCGCAGGCAGTTCCAAGGGAGTGGCTACGCAAGTCTTAACCCCGATGTAAGAGGTGCTTATGAATAACAATTTTACCCTGCGTGTGATGCAGATAGAAGATTATGAACAAGTGTATAAGCTGTGGATGACGATTGATGGATTCGGGATTCGCTCGCTTGATGATTCCTATGAGGGCGTGGAGCGATTCTTAAAGAGAAATCCGACGACAAGCGTTGTTGCAGAGAACGAAGAAGGTAACATCATCGGCGCAATTTTGTGTGGGCATGACGGAAGACGTGGGTGCTTTTACCATGTATGTGTGCATGCGGATTATCGCAAACACGGAATTGGCAAGGCGATGGCGGTCTTCTGTATGCAGGCATTGCAGAAGGAGCACATCAATAAGGTGTCACTCATTGCTTTTAAATCCAACGTGGTCGGCAATACCTTTTGGAAAAAGGTGGGCTGGACGTTCCGTGAGGATTTGAACTATTATGACTTTACACTGAATGAGGAGAATATTACCAAGTTCAACAAGTTGTAGAAATATTTGGAATAATTTATGAAAATGAAAGAAGGATAGAAACATGACAGAACAGACCAAATCCTTACAGGAAAAGGCAGAAGTACTAATCGAGGCATTGCCTTATATTCAGAAATTCAATCGCAAGATTATCGTTGTAAAGTACGGCGGCTCAGCGATGGTGGATGAGCAGTTAAAAAGACAGGTCATTCAGGATGTAACACTGCTGAAATTGGTTGGTTTTAAGCCGGTTATCGTACATGGTGGCGGTAAGGAAATCAGCAAATGGGTCAAACTGTCCGGTATGGAACCGGAGTTCGTAAACGGTCTTAGAAAAACAGATGCCCAGACAATGGAAATCGCAGAAATGGTACTGAACAAAGTGAACAAATCCCTGGTACAGCTGGTAGAAGAGCTTGGGGTAAAAGCAATCGGTATCAGTGGCAAAGACGGTGGTTTGTTGAAGGTAGAGAAGAAATACTCCGATGGTCAGGACATTGGCTTTGTGGGGGAAGTATCTAAGGTCAATACCAAGATTATTTACGATATGCTCGAGAAGGATTTCCTTCCGATTATCTGCCCAATTGGTATGGATGAGAAATACCAAAGCTACAACATCAATGCAGATGACGCGGCATGCGCGATTGCCAAAGCACTTGGCGCAGAAAAACTGGCATTCCTGACAGATATTGAAGGGGTATACGGCAATCCAAGTGACCCTTCGACACTTATCTCAGAGCTTAAGGTATCAGAAGCAAAGGAATTGCTTGGCACAGGCTTTATCGGAGGCGGTATGCTTCCAAAAATCAATAACTGCATTGAAGCCATTGAGAGTGGCGTATCCAGAGTGCATATTTTGGATGGACGTATTGCACACTGCCTGTTGCTCGAGATTTTTACCAAGAAAGGAATTGGTACAGTTATATTACCAGATGAGGCAGAATAGATGATGACAAATATGAATCAATATATGGAAAAGGCAGAGAATGCGCTACTCCATACTTACAATCGTTTTCCAGTGGTATTTGACCATGGAGAAGGCGTATATCTATATGATACAGACGGCAAGGAATATCTGGATTTTGCGGCAGGAATTGCGGTAAATTCATTGGGTTATGGCGATGAAGCCTATACAACAGCTTTAAAGTCGCAGGTCGATAAATTGCTACATATATCCAACCTGTTTTATAACGAGCCGATAGCAAACGCTGCAGCGAAGCTGTTGCAGGTAAGCCGGATGGATCGTGTGTTTTTTACAAATAGCGGAACCGAGGCAATCGAGGGCGCGCTAAAGGCGGCTAGAAAATACTCTTATACAAAGTACGGTGAGGGACGCTATGAAATCGTGGCGATGAATCATTCCTTCCACGGCAGAAGTATGGGCGCAGTATCTGTGACAGGAAATGCACATTATAGAGAACCGTTTGAGCCGTTGATTGGAGGCGTGAAGTTCGCGGACTTCAATGATTTAGATTCGGTAAAGGCAGCAGTTACAGATAAGACATGTGCGATTATCATGGAGACTGTTCAGGGCGAGGGTGGAATCTATCCTGCAACACCGGAATTTATAGAAGGTGTGCGCACACTCTGTGATGACAGGGATATCCTCTTGATTTTGGATGAAATTCAGTGCGGCATGGGACGTACCGGAGAGATGTTTGCATGGCAAGGTTATGGGGTAAAACCAGATATCCTGACATCTGCGAAGGCACTTGGCTGCGGTGTTCCAGTCGGTGCATTTCTGATGACCGAAGAGGTGGCAGCAAGCTCGCTTGTGCCTGGTGACCATGGCACAACCTATGGTGGCAATCCATTTGTTGGGGCGGCTGTGGAAGCAGTACTTACGATTTATGAAGAGCGCAATATATTATCGCATGTACAGGAAGTAAGTGCTTACCTGGAGGAACAACTGGACGCACTGGTTGCTAAAACAGACTGTCTTGTAGCACGTCGCGGAAAAGGACTGATGCAGGGGCTTGTCACAACAGCAAGGACAGGTGCTGTATGCAGCAAAGCGCTTGAACATGGTGTGGTTATTATTTCGGCTGGTTCGGACGTACTCCGTCTGGTTCCACCACTTGTCATTGAGAAAAAGCATGTGGATGAATTGATTTCAAAAATGGAGGCCGTTTTTTCTGAAATAATCTTGTAATATATCTTGTAAAATCCGTAATATTTCGTTAAAATGAATATTAGCATTGGGACTCCTTCCGAAAGGAAGGAGTACTATTTATGGTAAAAAAGGTTTTGGCAGGTATGCTGATGGGCATACTGATAGCAGTTAGTATGTATGGCTGTGCGAGTCCTACCTTGCAGTATACACAAGCAGAGGTTTCTGAGGCAATTATTACAGAGTCGCAGCTACAGGAAAATACGCAAGAATGCGTCGATGCACATAAGAAGGAGCCTAAGACCATCTATGTATATGTCTGTGGTGCGGTATATGCGCCAGGTGTGTATGCGATAGAGGAGGGCAGTCGAATCTGTGATTTATTTCAGATTGCTGGAGGACTTACCGAAGGGGCTGCAGAGGATTACTGGAATCAGGCACGGATTCTGTCTGACGGCGAGATGATTTATGTACCAACCGAGGAAGAGGCCAAGGAACGTTCGGATGCACAGAAGAGCGCAGCGGGAAGTACCACAGGACAGTCAGATACCAACAGCGGGGAAACAAAGAAAATCAATATCAATACCGCATCCATAGAGGAGCTTATGACACTGCCCGGTATTGGAGAAGCCAAGGCACTGGCGATAATTGCCTATCGCCAGGAGAACGGTGATTTTTCCAATATTGAGCAGCTAAAGGATATCTCTGGAATCAAGGATGGGGTCTATACCAAAATCAAAGATTATATTGTAGTTAACTGAGGTGTGTAATGGCAAAAAGAGTTCTAGTCGTTGATGATGAAAAATTAATCGTAAAGGGAATCCGTTTCAGTTTGGAACAGGATGGAATGGAAGTAGATTGTGCTTATGATGGAGAGGAAGCCTATAACATGGCAAGGGAAAAGGAATATGATATGATTCTTTTGGATGTCATGCTTCCAAAGATGGATGGTTTTGAGGTGTGCCAGGCAATTCGTGAATTTTCTGATATGCCAATCGTTATGCTGACTGCAAAAGGCGATGATATGGACAAGATTCTGGGACTTGATTATGGTGCGGACGACTATATTACAAAGCCTTTCAATATCTTAGAGGTAAAAGCCAGAATCAAAGCGATTATGCGTAGAACCTCTGGTGGAAGAGGCAAGAATGAGACGGCAGCCGTGATTGAAAAGGGCGATTTGAAGCTGGAATGCGATAGCCATCGTCTCTTTATCAAAGGTGTTGAAGCGAATCTGACAGGAAGAGAGTTTGAATTACTCGAGCTTCTTGTAAAGAATGAAAACAAGGTATACAGCAGAGAACAGCTTCTGGATATGGTTTGGGGACAGGATTATCCGGGGGATGTTCGTACGGTAGATGTTCATGTACGTCGCTTGAGAGAGAAAATCGAGAGCAACCCAAGTGAACCAAAATATGTTCATACAAAGTGGGGCGTAGGATACTATTATATTCAGAAGTAATCAAGGAGTAGTGCCATGCACAAAAAGACAGGATTGATTCCTTTTTTGAAAAGTTTAAAATTCCGTCTCATCGTAAGTATTATACTTGTGGCATTAATTCCAATGTTTATTGTGGTTTCTACCATTGTATTTTCTTACGAAGAGAGGGCGTTGTATATTCGTGAGAGTGAAGTAAGGAGCCAGACCAAGATTCTGGCGAATCAAATAGCAACGAGTGATTATATCAATAGCAGCAATTCAACATCCGATACGATTATGACACAGATGAGCATGCTGACCTCTATCTATGATGGTCGTGTGATGATTGCGGATGAAAATTTGCGCATTATATACGATACCTACAACCTTGACGAGAACAAAATGATTATCTCTGAAGAGGTAATCAAAAGCTATCGGGGAGAAGAGGTCACAAGTCACGATTCTGAGAATCAGTATCTGGAACTGACAATTCCAATTATCAATCCGGATGATACAACCAATACCGTACTTGGAGTATTGGTAGTAAGTGTGTCTACCGATAATATTCAATTAACAGCAAGCTATTTGCAGCAGATTGCAACGGTTATCATGGTATTGGTCGTAACTGCAATTGGCTTTTTTGGTGTGTTGATTTCGATTCAACTGGTTGCACCATTTAATAAGCTGTCGGATGGTATTGCGGCATTGCAGGGTGGTGGCGTTGATGACGAGCTGATGGTAACGGATTATACGGAAACAATCCTCATCTGTGAGAAATTCAATGAGATGATGAGCAAGATGAAGGTCATGGATGAGTCCCGACAGGAGTTCGTATCCAACGTGTCTCACGAGTTAAAGACTCCGCTTACCTCTATGAAGGTGCTGGCAGATTCTATTAATAGTATGCAGGGCGCTCCAATTGAGTTGTATCAGGAGTTTATGGGCGATATCACGAATGAAATCGAACGTGAGACGAAAATCATCAATGACCTGTTATCCCTCGTTAAGATGGATAAGACCGCAGCAGCGCTGAATATTTCTGCCATTAATATGAACGAATTGTTAGAGCAGATTATGAAACGTATGCAGCCAATCGCGGATAAGCAGAAGGTGCAGCTTGTCATGGAGAGCTTCCGCCCGGTAACGGCAGAAGTAGATGAGGTTAAGATTACGCTTGCGTTTACCAACTTGATAGAAAATGCAATCAAATACAACAAAAACGATGGAGAAGGCTGGGTGCATGTATCCTTGAATGCAGACCATCAATACTTCTATGTGAAGGTAGAAGACTGTGGAATGGGAATGCCACAGGAGGCATTGGAGCATATCTATGAGAGATTTTATCGTGTGGATAAATCGCATTCGAGAGAAATTGGCGGAACAGGTCTTGGTCTTGCGATTACAAGAAATGCCGTTCTGATGCACAGGGGCGCGATTAAGGTACATAGTGAGCTGGGAGAGGGTACAACCTTTGATGTACGCATTCCACTGAGCTATATCTTTAAGAAGGCTTAATGAAAAGGAGAGTTTATGAAACAGAGAATCTTATGCCTTTTGCTTGCACTTGTGATGCTGGTATCCTGCACAGGATGTAATAATGAGCAGCCGGAAGGCGAATATAATATCTATTATTTGAATATGGATCGAACAAAGCTTGTGACAGAAAGCTATGATAGTACCGGTGTAACCGGCGAAGAGCTGGTATGGGAGCTATTGCAGCAGCTTAAGGAAACACCGCAATCTTCCAAGCTAAGACAAACGATTCCAAGCAATGTTATTATCAATAATATCAAAGTGGATGGTTCCTACTTAACGGTGGATTTCAGCGATACCTATAAGAATATGACGGTAACGGAGGAAGCGTTGGTTCGAGTTGCGGTAGTCCGTACTTTATTACAGATTACAGATTTTTCGCTCGTGTCGTTTACGATTAACGCAGAGCCGCTTCGTACATCCGACGGTACTCTGGTTGGAAACATGAATAACGATAGCTTTGTAGAAAATCCGGGAGAGCAGATTAATACAAGTATTCAGAGTACCATCAAGCTGTATTTTTCGAGCACGGATGGAACTTCACTTGTAGAGGAAACCCGCGTGGTGACACATAGCAGCAGTACCTCCATGGAAAAGGTGGTTATGGAGCAGTTGATTGACGGACCGAAATCGTCTGGAGCGCGCGCAACCATTCCGGCTGCAACGAAAATCGTGAAGGTATCGATTGCAGATGGCATATGCTATGTAAGTCTGGATAACTCCTTCCAGAATCAGGATCAGGAGGTTATGGAGGAAATCGTTTTGTATTCGATTGTGAATTCGCTGACAGAGTTGTCGGGTGTCACAAAGGTACAGCTATCCATCAATGGAGATACAAAAGGATATTGTAGATATACCTACGAATTATCAAAAATGTATGAGAGGAATTTAGCTCTTTTACAAACCAATCAAATAGAGGAGTAGACATGAGAAAAAGACCGCTGTTTTTATACGCGTGTGTCTTTTCGGCGGGTATTCTTTATGCACGATTTGAAGTGTCGTGGATGATAGCACTGTTTATCATCTGGTTAGGGTACGAATGGTATATTTCCCTGCGTACAGGATGTGTCAAGCATGCGGCAGGAAGGAGTGTGCTTCTCCTTTCTGCCTTTCTTCTAGGCGCAGTACATACGCAGCAGGAGATGTCATTCCGGGAGAAATATCTGTCAGAAGTAAAAGACGGAGCATCGGTTACCGTCTGGGGAGAAATATCTAAAATCGAAACAACGAGTACGGGAAAAACTCGATTGATTCTATCTGATTGTTATATCAGTCTGAAAAAAGGTGTAACGCCATGCAATGACATTATGGTATACACCGATTCCGACCAAATTGGGATTGGTCAAATACGCAAAATAACGGGAGAAATTCATATTTGGGAGCAGGCAAGGAATGAAGGTGGATTTGATAGTGCCGTCTTTTATCTTAGCCAGAAGATAGACCTGTGTATCTATGAGAAGGAGAGTGTCCTGCTAGAAGTACACACAGGCCGGATAGAAGAGGCGGTCTGGGCGCTAAAGGCGGCAATTAAGAAGGTGTATGAGACTGTCGCCTCCGAAAAGCTGGCGGGCTTTTTAAATAGCATGATTCTTGGCGATAAGTCCAATCTGGATGAAGGACTGAAGGCGTTGTTTACGGATGGTGGGATTGCACATATTCTAGCCATTTCGGGACTTCATGTATCGATTATTGGAAAAGGCTTTTATAAGTGGGTGCGAAAACGAAGAATCGGTTTCTGCCTGGCAGGATGTCTGGCAGGGGCATTGCTGTGTGCATATTGCTATATGGTGGGAAATGGGATGTCAGCAGTGCGTGCCGTGGGAATGATGCTGATCTTCTTTTTGGGGCAGATGCTTGGTAGAAGCTATGATCTTCTGAATGCCCTTGGTGCGGTGGTGTGCTTTCTCTTATGGGAGAATCCATTTCTGTTGGAGTACTCAGGCTTGTGGTTCTCGGTATCGGCACTCATTGGAGTTGCGTATGTGGGCGATGCCTTTTCCAAGCTATCCGAAAAAGGCAGCAGTCTGTTAACAAGCTTGGGAATATACTTGAGCACACTGCCTGTCGTGGCATATTGTTATTATGAGATTCCACTATATTCGCCACTTGTAAACTTCCTGCTATTACCGCTACTGACGCCAATCTTTGTGATAGCGTTGCTTGGCGGAGGAGTCGGACTTTTGTCCATAAGCCTGGCAGAATGGATATTGGTGCCATGCGAGCTGGGATTAATGCTATATGAATGGATATGTCAGTTGGTTGCAAAACTGCCGTTTGCCATGATAATTACAGGGAAGCCATCGCTATTGCGTATCGTGGTTTATTATCTTGTGCTGGTTGTGGGCATGCTTGTGCATAAAAAATGCAGCAGGCAAAAAATGCTTGTGACAGCAATCACAGTGGCGTGTTGTATGGGGCTTATTATCCTTCCCAAGGGCCAGACGAAGGAAATCACCTTTCTGGATGTGGGACAAGGCGATGGAATCTATATAGGCACAGGGGATGGCATAAGCTACTTTATTGATGGCGGGAGCACCGACGTAAATGGAGTAGGCGAATATCGCATTCTGCCATTCTTAAAGAGCAACGATATTGAGAAGATTGATTATTGGTTTGTTACGCATACGGATACCGACCACATCTCGGGTTTGCTTGAGGTAATAGAAAGTGGGTATCGGATAGAGCATCTGGTGGTGGCGGATGTGACTGTAGCAAGCAGTGTGCGGGAAGCACTCGATGGCATTATGGATGAGAAGCTGCTTGAACTGCTGGAGAGTGCCAATGAAGCTCAGATTGAGATGGTATACATGCAAGCGGGCGACTGTCTCAAAACAAGGCATACGACATTGACATGTGTCTATCCGGGAAAGGAAGATGCAATAAGCAATCCATCTATTGTTGCAGACAAAAATGATGCATCCTTGGTGCTGGAATTTTTTACCTACAATACGAATGGGGAGGAATTTAGCGCTATTTTTACAGGAGATATCTCATCCGAGGTGGAAGAACGGTTACTAAATGAAGGGCGATTGTCAGAGGTTTCTTTATATAAGGCGGCACATCACGGCTCAAAGTATTCGAACGCATTAGAGACATTGCTTACCCTGTCGCCAGAGATAGCAGTTGTCTCCTGCGGAGCAAATAACTGGTATGGACATCCGGCTTGGGAAGCGATTTCGCATATGACAGAGGCTGGCGCGGATATCTATTACACGATGGATGTGGGGCAGGTGACGATAGAGATACGTCGGGAGGATATCAAAATCACAGAATATCTTACCCCCCAAGATTGACGAATTACTGCTTCTTTTGTTACAATACCCCTATGAAAACAATAGACAATGATATCAAATCAGGACAATTGAAAAATGCATATCTCCTATATGGAGAAGAGCGGTATTTGGTGCGCCAGTATCGTGATAAACTGCAAAGAGCATTAACTTCACCGGATGATACGATGAATTTTTCGGCATTTGAGGGGGATGATGTGAATGTGAAGGAGCTTATCGACCTGGCGGAGACGTTACCTTTTTTTGCTGACAGAAGAGTAATCCTTTTAGAAGGAAGTAAGCTGTTCAAGAAGGGTGGCGATGAACTGGCTGAGTATATGGAAGGACTGCCGGAGACAACCTGTTTTCTTTTCGTAGAGGATGAGGTGGATAAGCGTTCGAAGCTGTATAAGGCAGTTGCCAAGATTGGAAGTGCAGTCGAGTTTGGAACACAGACGGACGAAATTCTGATGAAATGGATTGGCGGACGTATCAGCAAAGAGGGCAAGAATATTACGCAGGCGGCGTATCGTGCATTTATTGCAAAAACAGGTACGGATATGGGGAATATCGAGCGAGAGCTGGAGAAGCTGATATGCTATTGCATGGACAAGGAAGTGATTGAACCAGAGGATGTGGAGGCAATCACGACAGAGCAGATTAGCAACAAGGTGTTTGATATGGTAGATGCTATCGCAAGTCATAAGCAGAAGCAGGCGATGGATATGTATTATGACCTGTTGGCACTGAAAGAAGCGCCAATGCGAATCCTGTTTCTGATAACCAGACAGTTTCAGATACTTTTGACGGTCAAGGTAATGAGTAATCAGGGCTTTGGCAATAAGGACATCGCAAGCAAGGCAGGGTGTCCCGAGTGGGCGGTACGCAAGTATCAAGGGCAGGCGAAGGCATTTTCATTAGAGCAGATTAAGGCAGCGATTGCAAATGGTGTGGAATATGAAGAGGCTGTCAAGACAGGTAGAATGAATGATCAGATGGCAGTCGAGCTCTTTATTGTGCAGTATAGCAAGGCTTAATTGCAAAAATCCCATTCTTTTGGCGTTTTTGTCTCATTGACAAAAGTAGGCAGACATGATATTTTATTTTAGGTTAGCAACCACTAACTAAAACAGTGGTTGCTAATTTTTTGAGCGTAAGTTAGTTGACACTAACAAATGTTAGCGACAACTAGCGAACGGGGCGTTGCCGTAATGAAAAAGAAGATACATAAGATGAAGGATATAGGACGATAAGAGAGGTAATGGAGATATGATGATTGATAAAAGGCTGATTGGAACAGTCGAAGAAAGCAAAAAATACATTGCTGGAAATGTAATATTTCAGTGGGTCTCGCTTGCGGCAAATATTACGATGATGGCAAGCATTACAAGCCTGCTTGCCGGTTTGTTTGAGAAGACAGCAAACCAGCAGGAGCTTATCATAACGCTTGTGATTGCACTGGTTGCAGTGGTTGTACGCTTCGTGTGCACCATCGGAGCAAGCAAGATGAGTTATCTGTCTTCAAAAGCGGTAAAAAAGACGCTGCGAGAGATGATTTACAAGAAGCTATTGCGTCTGGGTACTTCCTACAATGAAAAGGTAAAGACTTCAGAGGTGGTTCAGGTGGCAGTAGAAGGTGTGGACCAGTTGGAAACCTACTTTGGTGCCTATCTTCCACAGTTTTTCTATGCGATGCTTGCCCCGCTTACCTTGTTTGCAGTGCTTAGCTTTGTGAATTTTCCATCGGCAATTGTATTGCTTGTATGTGTACCACTTATTCCAGTGGCAATTGTGGCGGTACAAAGATGGGCGAAGAAGCTGTTATCCAAGTATTGGGGACAATACACATCGCTTGGCGATACATTCTTAGAGAACCTGCAGGGACTTACGACACTTAAGATATACCAGGCAGATGCCTTCAAAAATGAAGAGATGAAGGAAGAATCAGAAAAGTTCCGTCGTATTACCATGAAGGTACTGACCATGCAACTGAATTCCGTCACGATTATGGATTTGATTGCTTATGGTGGCGCGGCGCTTGGCGTGATTATGGCAACCACACAGTATGCAGCCGGCAATGTGACCTTAAGCGGGTGCTTGCTGATTATCCTGCTTTCAGCGGATTTCTTTATTCCGATGCGACTGCTTGGCTCCTTCTTCCATATCGCAATGAACGGTATGGCTGCAAGTGATAAGATTTTCCGGTTGCTGGATTTGCCGGAAGGAGAGCTTGGACAGCAGGCGGTTCCAGAGGATTGTACGATTCGCTGTGAGGACGTGCATTTTTCCTATGAAGAAGACCGTGAGATTTTACATGGTGTGAATATGACTTTTCCAATGGGAAGCTTTACTTCTATTGTTGGAGAAAGCGGTTGTGGCAAATCTACGATTTCAGCCCTTCTTATGGGAAGAAACAAGGGCTATACAGGCTCTGTGAAGATTGGGGGAACCCAGCTTTGCGAATTGTCCGAAGACAGCCTTATGGACAATCTAACCTACATCAGCCACCAGAGTTATCTGTTTAAGGGAACAGTTAAGGACAACCTTCTAATGGGTTGCAGTAGTGCGACGGACGAACAACTGTGGCAGGTGTTGGAGCGTGTCAACATGGCGGATTTCTTAAAGAGCGAAAAGGGATTGGATACACTTCTTGCAGAAAAGGCATCCAACCTGTCGGGCGGACAGTGCCAGCGTCTTGCACTAGCGCGAGCATTGCTTCATGACAGTCCGGTGTACATATTTGATGAAGCTACATCGAATATTGATGTGGAAAGTGAAAACGACATTATGACAGAGATTCGTACCTTAGCGAAGTCTAAGACGGTAATTCTGATTTCACATCGTCTTGCCAATGTTGTGGGTTCCGGCAATATCTATGTATTGGATCAGGGAAATGTCGTTGAACAGGGAACGCATACGGAACTGCTAAAAAATAATGGCTATTATGCGAAGCTGTGGAATGCACAGCAGAACCTTGAAAATTATAGAAAGGAGGGCAAGTAATATGGACAAAACAAGGGCTTATCACAAAAGAAGTGGTTTTAAAGTTATGATGAGTCTCATCGGGCTGGTAAAGCCATTGACAGGCTTCATGCTGCTGGCAATTACGATGGGATTAATCGGACATCTTTGTGCAGCTTTTATTACGATTTTCGGTGGATATGCGGTAGCAAATCTGCTGAATATTGATACCACATTTACTTTAGGCTTCCTATTCGTAAGCGTGTGTGTATTTGCATTGATTCGCGGAATCCTGCGATATGCAGAGCAGGCGTGCAATCATTTTATTGCATTTAAGCTGTTAGCATTGATTCGTGACAAAGTATTTTTGGCACTTCGAAGACTTGCTCCTGCAAAGCTTGAGGGAAAGGACAAAGGCGATTTGATTGCCGTGATTACCTCTGACATCGAGCTGTTGGAGGTGTTTTATGCACATACCATCTCGCCAATCGCGATTGCGGTGTTGTTCTCGGCGATTATGTGTAGATTTATCGGAAGCTTCTCTCCGGTTTTAGGAGTGGTAGCATTGGCGGCATATATTACGGTTGGAGTAGTGATTCCGCTGCTTACATCCAAGCTTAGTGGCGATGATGGAATTCGTTTTCGCACGAAATCCGGAAACCTATCCGCTTTCGTGTTGGATAGCTTACGCGGGCTTTCTGAGACCTTGCAGTATGGACAGGGGGGAAGCCGTTTGGAGAAAATGAACATGCAGACCGATGCTTTGGCAGAGGATGAGGAACGCATGAAAAACACTGCCGGCAAAAATCAGGCAGTGACCAATACAGTGATTGTGTTTTTTGACCTTGCGATGCTTTTTACATCGGCGATGCTGTATCAGAACGGACAAGTGGAATTCCTTGGCGTGTTGATTCCAACCATTGCACTGATGAGTTCCTTTGGTCCGGTTGTAGCATTGGCAAACCTGGGAAGCACCTTGCAGAATACTTTTGCAGCAGGCAATCGTGTCCTTGATATCCTAGAGGAAACACCGGTCGTAGAAGAAGTATTGGGATGTGAAGAGCTTGCATTCTCTGGCGCGTCTGTGCAGAACGTAACCTTTTCGTATGGCGAAGAAACCATCTTAGATGACGTATCGGTAGAGATTCCACAGGGTTCTGTAATAGGAATCGTAGGCAGAAGTGGTAGCGGAAAATCAACACTTCTGAAGCTGTTGATGCGATTTTGGAAGGTTACCAAGGGGAATGTCGCCATTTCCGGTAGAGACATTGATGTGATTAACACGACAAATCTTCGCGATATGGAAAGCTTTGTCACACAGGAGACGCACCTGTTTCATGACAGTATTCGTAACAATCTTCGCATCGCAAAGCTGGATGCAACGGATGAGGAAATTATAGCTGCTTGTAAAAAGGCTTCCGTGCATGACTTTATCATGAGTCTTCCACAGGGCTATGACACACCGGTAGGCGAGCTTGGCGACACACTTTCCGGTGGGGAACGACAGAGAATCGGACTTGCAAGAGCGTTTCTTCATGATGCGCCGCTCATGCTTTTAGATGAGCCAACCAGCAATTTAGACAGCTTGAACGAGGCGGTTATCTTAAAATCTCTGAGCGAAGAGAAACAGGATAAGACAGTAGTTTTGGTGTCTCATCGTCAGTCTACTATGCGTATTGCAGATAGAGTATATTCGGTAGAACACGGACGAATGAGTTAGTGTAGGTAGATATGAGACAAAACATAGAATCCAAACGTGAAAAAGAAAAAATCATGGTTTCCAAAATGATTGCCTTGTATTGCAAAGACTTGCACACGGTATCGGGAACAGATAAAGATGGAAAGCCACTTTATCGGGGTGGCAATCTCGAGAAAGTGGCGTTATGTGAGAAATGTGCTGCATTGCAAGCATATGCAGGAATGCGAAGTGAGAAATGCCCATTCATGGAAACAAAAACATTTTGCTCAAACTGTAAGGTGCATTGCTACAAGCCGGAAATGCGAGAAAAAATTCGCAAGGTAATGCGATATTCCGGACCACGTATGATTTTTTATCATCCCATAACTGCAATTCGTCATGTGATAGAGAGTAAAAAAGAAAAGAATAGATTGGAGAAAGAGAATGAAGATTAAAAAGATTTTATATATTACTTTGGGGTGTATCGGAGTGGGCCTTGGCGCAGTTGGAGCAGTTGTGCCATTGCTTCCTGCCTTCCCATTTTTGCTATTGGCAACCTTCTGCTTTGCAAAAAGCTCTAAGAGACTCCATACATGGTTTATTAATACCAAATTGTATAAGAGTAACTTGGAAAGCTATGTGCAGGGTCGGGGTATGACCTGGGCAACCAAAATCCGTATTATGGTTACGGTGACGCTTCTTATGTCCGTTGGCTTTTTCATGATGTCCCGTGTACCGGTAGGACGGATTGTTCTTGCCTGTGTATGGGCATTCCATATTATTTACTTTATCTTCGGGGTAAAAACAATTAAGCCAGAGGACAATGAAGCCGCAGAAGGACAAGACTTAGCCGCATAGGTATCATAGATGAAATAAAAAACCCACTAGATGACGGTCTAGTGGGTTGTATTTTTATAGGGTGATAA
>CAYPAM010000018.1:0-16313 GCA_964408715.1 uncultured Lachnobacterium sp. | reverse complement strand
TTTCTTGATAGTAGAACATAAAGGTGTTAGAATACCTTCTAAAGATGAAGTTTTTATAAATATATGTAAAAAGGAGAAAACATATGTCTTTTAATTACTACAGAGGAAAATGGGATAAGAAATATCTCTATAAGGAAGCATCAGATTATTTGAAAAAATATAGTGATATACAAAGAGCAAAAGAGCTAAAAACAAAATTGAATAAGGACTATGTTATTTATCGTGATGAGATAGAGGAATTTTTAAATAGGGCGGTTCCTGAAATAGAGTCATGTCAAAAAGAACATTTTAAGATGTCGGATAAAGAAAAAATATTTAAAAGATTAGGAATTGTTTTTATAATTTTATTTTTGGTCTGTGCGATTATAGGAAGATATATACCATTTCAATTGTTATTCTCAATATTTGAGATATTAGTTTTAATTAGCGGTTTAGTAGCAGGTGTAGGGGTAATATATTGCAAAATAAAGGGAAAAGCACTTGCTAAAAAACAAAGTAGTGTTATGACAAAGTTTGAGAATGAAGCGATGCATATTAATGCTAGAACTCAATGGATAAAAGGAATTTATAAAGAAATAGATACATTATACCTTGCAACACTTGACCCAGCACATAGAGAAGCGGTTCTTATGAGACGAGACCAAGAACGCCATCATAGGGAAATGATGAATGCACAGCAGGAACATAATCAAGCAATGGTAGAGGAACAGAGAAAAATTTTACAAACACAGGAAGAAATTCTACAAATCGAACGTGAACGAGAGGAACGATATAGAAGAAATTCCTATTAGGAATGAGGTAGATAAAAATGGATGAAAAAAATAATCGAAAAGTTTTTGCCCTAGTAGGAATAATTTTATTAGTTATCTTAGCAATAATTGTAGCTTTATTTTTCTTCAAGAGCGATAAGAATGTATCAAGTGATGTGATTCTTAAAGAGAATGTTCATATTATAACAAAGGAAACAGAAGAACAACCAATAAAGGTATCAGAAAATAAATTAGTATTTGATGATAAAGTTCCATATAAAGAAGGGGATGTAATCGTTTCAGGTATTACAGATACAGCTCCATCTGGATATATCAGAAAAGTTATAGAGGTATATAAAGAAGACGAACAGTATACTCTCGTAACAGAGAATGGTGTGTTAACAGATGTTTTTGAGAAAGCACATATAGAAAAGAGATTTGTATTTACAGCAGAGGGATTACAAGAAGTTGGTAATGAAAATCTCGAGCAGGCATACCATTGGAATGGAACGATTGTGGGAACGAAATTTTTAAATAATTGGACTTCTTCAATTTTGGCTAAAAGCATACCTTTAAGTAGTGAGAAGGAAACAGAGTATTTGTTTTCTTATAAATTTGATGAATCTATAGATGGCGGAATGTCAGCAGAGGGAATTGTTGGTTTTAACATATGGTTAGAGGTCAAATTAGATATAGAAGATGATGAAGTTACTTTCGGTCTGATTGCACATGATAAGTATGGTGGTGAAATTACGATTGGTTGGAATGCAGAGGCGGAAAAAGAGTACACGAAAAAACTTTTAAGTAAAAATCTACCAAACCTTGAATTCTTTGTTGGAACTGTTCCAATTGTAATGACAAATGGGTTGGAAGCGACATTAGATTTAACAGGAACTTTGGAAGGTACATTAGGTACTACATATGAGCTTAACTCAGAAAATGAAGTAGGTTTTTTATATGAGAGCAAAAGTGGACAGGTTCAAGAAATAAGTGAACATAGTTATTTATCCGAAGGTCTAGAATTTGAGACAAAAGCTGAAGCTGTTGGAGAAGTTTCAGGTGGAGTAAACATCCACTTAGTAACAAAGCTATATGATTGCACAGGTGCAGATATCGCACTTGGGATAGTTGGAGAAGTAGAAGGAAAAGTAGGAGTTAACTATGGAAATAATTCAGATGGATTTGAATATGTAGGTGCTCTTGAAATGTCTATTAAACCAAAAGTACAAGGGAAAGTGATAGTTACAGTACCTGTTATTGATAAAAAGTTGGCAGAAAAGACTTTGTTTGAAGAGGAACTAAAACCGTTTTGGGAGAAGCACTGGGAGTTTTTTAAAGATCCTAGTGATGAAGAAGAGGGGTCATCGGCTGGGTTAAATAATACCTATACTACAAAGGATAATAGCTTGCCAATTTTTAGCTTTAATTATCCTGATAATTGGACAATTAAAAAAGAAGAAATAAACGTAGAAACTGAGTATGAGTGGGTCACTTTGAGTAATGATAGAGGTGCAGAAGTAACCTATTATTCTTCGACAATAGGATTTGGTAGTAAATATTATGGTGGCGGAAGTATGTATAGTGCACATATTACTAAAGTGGCAGATTCATCTTTTGTACCAAGTTCATTTAATGGAAAAGACTATTCTTCGTTAGGTAAGTTTGTAGTTGCAAAGATAAAAGTATATGCATATGATGATGAATCAACAGGAGGGCTCCAAATAGAAGTTGACGGAGGCACGTATTATGCTGTAATACCAGAATCCTATCTTGGAGATAGTACTTTTAAATACGTATATCCAGCATGTGCATGGGAGTATATCAAACCAATTTTTGTAGTGGCAAAAGCTCCAGATGGAGAGTTTACAGCGGAGGAAGAGGAAGAAGTAATAGCAATCCTCTCAAGTTTTACAGAAGTTAAAGATTAAGGAGATTATAAAATGAAAAAAGTATATTTAGTGTTCTCAGTAATTAGTATGGCTTTATTTTTAACAGCATGTTCTGCAAAATTAGATGATTCAACGATAAAAGAAGAAGTTAAAACTGAAATTGTGGAAATGATATCAGCAGAAGAAAATATTGACTCTATAGAAGTTGTAGAACGTAAAACAAATGATGATACAAAAGATACAGTTGTAGATATAAAGGTTGTTTCTAATGATGGGGTTGCAGAATATACCAGATATTATACTGCAGATTTTCATTTCACAGATGAAAAAGAATGGTATCTGAGTAGAATGTCAGAGAATAATGATTATGATTGGAGTGTTCTTCCGATAAGTGGAGTAAATGAAGAGATTATAAAGAAGTCGATAAATAATTGTGATGTCCATATTGATCATGATACATGGGAAATTCAGAAAAATAAGATTGAAGATTTTTCTATTGTTGAGCAAAAAACCAACTTGAAAGAAAAAACAGATACAGTTATTGTTGCTTTTACACTAGATGACGTTGTACAAAAAGCAAGTGGTGAATTAACTCTTACTTATTCTTTTAAGGAGGAGTGGGAATTGGTTGATTCTCCCCAAAATGTTAATTTCATTGCGACTACAAAGCCTGAATATGAATTAGTTGTTACCAATGATACGATTGTCAAGGAGTTAGAGGGTAAAGAAATCTCATTAAATAGAGGCACAACGCATGAACAAACTATAACGATTGCAGAAACAGAAATATCAAACATGGTAGTTTATGAAGAAATAACAGGGGAAAAAGGGCGAAACAGAATCTTTAAATGTACATGTGATTTGATAAAATCAAATGCAACACTAAGACTAGATATTTCACTCTCATATTATTATGAGGATAGTTGGCTCGCACAGCCTGTAACCATATCTGCAGAAATCACATCTTTAGATATAGTTGGGGAATGGAATGGTCGCTATACAGGTGCTGGCAATTTGGGAAGCGTTACATTAACAATTACGGAAATTACTGAGGATGGAATAATAAAAGGAACTTATAGCTACACACCTGACAAAATAGATAAGTATACACAAGCTGGAAGTTATGCAGTATCAGGAAATATTGATATGACAACCCTGCTTATTAAGTTAGAAGCAGGAGATTGGATTAATAAGGATTCAAGTGCATCTTCTTTTACAAAGAGAGATATTAATGCATATTTAATGATTGAAGAGGCAGAGCTGAATGGTTTAGGACAAAATGGATATCCATTTGTTGTCGAAGAAGAATAGAGTAATTATTGACCGCATATCAGAGACGATATGCGGTCTTATGTTATGAACTATTTTTTTATTTGTGTTGTATTTATTTTTAGTTTGAGTTTAGACTTGGTGTAATCTTTATATTCTACTAAATAGAGTATTTCTTGAAGTTTTTTCGAGTGTGCCCTCTTATACCTACAATTGGAATTTGAATAAATTAATTTCTAGGGATTAAGACATATTCCTCATATTGAGGTCCACTTTTTAAGAAGTATAATAAGAATGTGGGAGAACGTTTACAAACATATATCAATTATGGGATTATACCGTCCATTGATTTAATAACCACATATGAAACGCTAGATCATCCGCTGTCGACAGAAGAGATTGAAAAAATAGTCAGAGAGTATTTCCTTTCGTGAAGATATAAATAGTCAAAATAGAGTTTCAAAGTTTGCTTTTTTATATGAATTATTCTATAATAATAAAATACGACATTTATTTCATAAGGATGAGGGAGTTAAGATGAAAAGACATTTTAGAATGCTCACAGGTCTTATGTTGACTGTGATTATCACAGTTACATCCATTGTGCCAGTGAGCGCAGCAAGCAAAATTACAACAACAGCAACCGGGTATACCTCTGCTTCAGATGTAGAGTATCAATATCACACATCCAAGAATTACATCTCCAACTGGGGAGCAAGAGGAGAGGATTGTACTTTCCTTTCTCCAAATGCGTTAGAATTCTATACAGGAAATTATACATATGATGTATTAAGTGACAATCAGGGAGGAAGCGGTCAGTCTAATGCGCCATCTTCTGCACTTTATAAAGCATTGCAGACGATGATGAAAGCAGAGCATAGCTATGAGATTTCTTATCAAGCTACGCGTGACTTATATAAATACACAGACTGTTTATTAAATGACACTGCACATATCTCGTCATTTTATTCCGGAAAGGAATTAAGCGGAACATGGGATTCCGGAGCTACATGGAACCGTGAACATACATGGCCAAATAGCAAGGGTTTAAATGGTAACGATGAAAACGATATTATGATGCTTCGGCCAACTTGGGTTTCGGAAAACTCTTCCCGTGGAAATACAGCCTACGGAGAAGGTTCTTCTTATTATGATCCAGGCGAATCGGTACGTGGTGACTGTGCTCGTATTGTTCTCTATGTGTATGTACGCTGGGGCAACACATCTAAGATGTGGGGCACAAGTGGAGTTATAGAGAATCTGGATATCCTCTTAAAATGGATGGAAGAGGATCCGGTAGATACCTGGGAAATGGGCCGAAATGATGCGGTGGAATCCATTACTGGAACACGTAATGTATTTGTTGACTACCCAGAGTATGCTTGGCTTTTATTCGGTGAGGAAATTCCAGATGATATGTCTACGCCTTCCGGTATTGCAAAAAACGGTAGCGATGACAATGACGATAACAATAACAATAATAACAATAACAATAACAACAATGATAACACAGGTAATTCGAATTCGAAATGTACCCATACAAACACAAGAACAGTGAATAAAAAGGCTGCAACCTGTACGAAAACGGGATATACAGGAGATACATACTGTGTAGATTGTGATGCAAAGGTAAAATCCGGAACTACGATTGAAGCAACCGGACACAAACACACCGAATTAAAGAATGCGAAGGCTGCAACCTGTACCGAACCCGGATATACAGGAGATACATATTGTAAAGATTGTGATGCAAAGGTGCAAACTGGAACTACAATTGCGACAACCGGACACAAAAATACGGAATTACAGGGTGTTAAGGACGCGACCTGTACAGAAGATGGGTATGATGGTGATGTAGTTTGTAAAACCTGTGGTGTCACAGTTCAGGTGGGGCAGATAGTTATAGCCTCTGGCAGTCATACCTTTGGCGATTGGGTAGTGGTAGAAGAAGCGACCGCTACCACGGATGGAAGCAAGGAGCGAAGCTGCTCAAAATGCGAATACACAGAGACGGAGACGATACCTGCAACAGGCACCGAGGATGTCCCTGAGACGGGAACACAGGATGAACCTACTTCCGAAAGTGAAAGTAAAGGCAGCGAGGCTGAAGGTAGCGAGGATTTAGGTACGGAAGAAGAACCTACCAATCCATTGGTTGTAGGTGCTATGATTGCTATTCCGAGTGTATGTGCACTTGGAGGTATCGCGGCTGTTCTCTTAAAGAGAAGAACGCACCGATAGATTCTTTTCTAGAGGAATTACATAATTGAATATATTCATGAAACATAACGAAAACAGGCTTAATGTTTAAGCCTGTTTTTTGAATTTCAAGTATTGCTTGTTGTACTTATGGATGTGGTAGGGGATATAATGTATGTACTAAGATATATTATAAGGAGGATAATACAAGTGAAAAGTAAAAAGTTATTGTGCGTCTTGGGGTTAATGTTAAGTATGTGTATGACATTTACCGCTTGTGGTTCGTCAGGAGATAGCGAAGCATCCAGCGCGGACACGGAGCCAACATCAGAGCAGGAATCACAGGAAGAATATATAAGCATTTACGAAGGAAAATGTGAAATCACAGCTTCCTGGACCACTGGTGAAACCATTTACACAACAAATACCGATGAGGGAACTTTTGACCCTTCGATTATAACAGAGAATGGTTGTTTTGCAGTTACATATTCCGGTACAAGAGCACAGATTTATCTTGCGTTTCAGGATATGACCAATTGGGAGTGGAAGAGCGTAAATGTACCGACATTAACAGAGAGTACAGACGGTGGATATGTTTCATACTTTAGCTTTGAGGATTGTGCGGCAATCTATGGAAGCACAGATTTTAGTGATTTAGGTTCTTTTACGGTCGGCACAACACAATCTACAGAAACAGTTACCATTACAGCAATTGAATGGGGAGCAATGCCAGAGGAGAAAGAAATGACACCAACATCTATCGATTTAAGTGGGGCAGAAATGCTATACACAGGAACAGCAACAGCGAGTACGCAGGGCGAAAACTTAACATTTTTCTATACAAAGCATGTAGGCGGAGAATGGGATGCATCCTTAATTAATGAAGGAAGCTCTATTTATGTGGAGTATTCAGGTGAAAAGGATGGAGTTTATCTTGCATTTGCAAGTGCTTCTGGTGCAACGAATTGGGTAGCCGTTTATCCGGATGATACAGGAATCAACGAAAAAGGAAATTACTATTCATTATTTAATTATGAAACATTTTCTAAGGCTTTCGGTACCAATTTTGCCAGATTAGACCAGATACAGGCATACTGTGCCAAGGATAAAGCAGTGACTTTAAAACAAATTGCTTATTTAAAGGGTGAAGGCGCTGCTGTTGATACAAGCGAGGGTACATGGGATAGAGCTGAGACAGGAATTGCGTTCATCGGAGATAGCATCGTGCAGAACCCACTTGTGGATACCACTCATTTAGGGGGAATCGATTGGAATGGTATTTTTGGAAAAGAAAACTGTTCAAATTACGGTATTGGTGGACAGACAACGAAAGAATGTGTAGCAAGAATTGATGAAATCGCTAGTAAGAATTACGATACTGTAGTAATGCTTTGCGGAATCAATGACATTGGTAGAAATCTTACGAATGCTCAGATTATTGCGAATTATGAGACTATGGTAAATGCCCTTGTGACAAGTAATGCAAAGATGGAGATTTATATTGTTAGTGTACTTCCTACAACACCTGTATACTACACGAATTCACAGGATAAAATCGTAGCACTTAATGCAGAATTAAAGGCATTTGCAGAGAAAAACAGTAACGTTACATTTGTAGATGTGCATTCTTCATTCGTACAGGAGGATGGATATTGTAATCCAGACTTAGTATTTGATGGTCTGCATCCAAATCTTCAAGGATATATGAAGCTTGCGGACATTTTAGGGCCATATTTGTACGAGAACTACACACACAATAATCTTATCGTAGATAACTCTCATATGGCAGAACAAACATATGCTGAGACAACAATTTATTCTGGAGAAACAGAAATTGCAAATGCATGGACAATGGGACCGGCGGGATACACCAAAAAGGCAGGTGGTTCCTTTGACCCTTCCGTTATTACAGAGGGTGGATGCTTTATGGTTCAGTATACAGGCTCTGCAGAAAAGGTTTATCTGGCATTTCAGGATGCTACCAACTGGACATGGACGAGCGTAAATATGCCAACCTATACCGTAGAGACAGAAAATGGTTATGTATCATACTTTAGTCTTGAAGACTGTATAAAAGTATATGGTACATCGGATTTCTCGGATTTAGGTGCGGTAATTGTAGGAAGCACAGATTCTACAGAGAAAATGGTCATCACCAAATTGAGTTGGGGCTCATTGACAGAGTAGAAGATATGATATTATGATGGTAGTATCATAATTTTAGGGAGAAAACGATATGTTTGACGCTACAGAGACAGGCAAACGATTGGCGAAGCTTAGAAGAAATGCAAATTTAACACAGATGGAAGTTGCAGAGCATTTGGGAATTAGTTTTCAAGCGGTAAGTTATTGGGAACATGGAAAAACATTGCCAGACATATCGAATCTGGTTAGAATCGCAGAGCTCTACAATGCGAGTATCGATGAAATCCTAGATAATAAGAGACAAGCAGATGCAGTCTGTAAGGTGTCGGATCATCAAAAAACTCCGTATTTGTTGGAGATAGTCTCTATTATGAAGCCGGATCATATCATGGAAGCAATTCAGGATTCAACACTTTGCGTAAAAAGTTTTTCACAGGTGATTGATGCGGCTCCATATTTGGAAGAGGATGTTCTAAGTAGCATTGCCGTGGCAAATAGTGGTTTGGTAGAGAGCTTCTCGGAGGTATGTCAGATTTCCTCATATATAAATAAGGATGCGTTGAATAAGCTGGTCTTACTCAATTCTAAGAAAGTAAAGACGTTTTCGCAGATAAAAGATGTTGCATGGCAAATGGGAGTTGAAGAATTATCAGCGTTTGTAGAGGAGCATTTGAGCTTGCCGGACACTTTTACGCAGGTGTGCGAGATTGCGAGTTTTCTCCGAAAAAGCACGTTGTGCAAATTAGCCTTGGAAAATGTGAACAAGGTGGAAAGCTTTGCCCAGATTTGTAATTTATCAAGCTATTTGGAAAGAGAAGTCTTAGATGAATTGGTAAAGGTAAATGCAAACAAAGCGGAGAGTTTTGCCCAGATTAGTTTTCTGGCATATTATCTTTCACAAGAGAGCCTGGAGTATTTGACATATACCAATCTTGGAAAAGATGTTACAGAAAAAGAGCTTAGTAATATATGCTATTATCTGGGCGAAGAAAAAGCAAGTCGTTTAAAGGATAATATGATAAGTGATAGGAGTATGGAATAATGCGGAAAGGAACGAAATTGGCTTTGTGTATGATGGCTTCGATGTTTCTTATGGTTGCTTGCGGTATGACGGAGGGACCTTCATCGTCAGAAGAAGCTTCAGGAACAGGAGCAACAGAGAATAATGAGAGTGAGACTTCGGATGTTGAAGTGGGATTAAAGCTTTCAAACCCGGATGCTACAAAAGAAGCACAGGCCTTATATGAATATATTTGCAAGACCTATAAGAATGGTATTATTTCCGGTCAGCAGGAATCAACATGGATGGGAAGCGAACAGTATGAGTTCGATTACATATATGAGCATACCGGTAAGTATCCTGCAATCCGCGGATTAGATTATATGAATGATGATTTTACCGGTGTAAACAGACGTGCAATCGATTGGCATGAGCGTGGAGGCATTGTAACGATATGCTGGCATTGTGGTTCGGATTTTAGCGGTAGCTGGTCAGAGTCGATGAATACAACGATTTCCGATTGGAGCAAAGCACTTACGGAAGGAACACCTGAATATGAGAAGCTTATCGAGGGAATGGATAAGGCAGCAATGGCTTTGAAGGAACTACAGGATGAGAATATTCCAGTGCTGTGGCGTCCGTTTCATGAGCTTGATGGAGGCTGGTTCTGGTGGGGAAAAGGTGGCGCAGAAAACTTTAAACAGCTTTGGATACTGATGTATGAGCGCTATACCAATTATTGGGAGCTTGATAATTTGATTTGGGTTCTTGGATACTCAGGTAATGGAAGTGGATACGATAAATGGTATCCGGGTGATGAGTATGTGGATATTGTAGGTGCGGATTCCTATAATGATGGCGCTAATGGCAGACTGTACAATCAGGTCACCAAGGTTGTTGGAGATGAGATGCCGATTTGTTTCCATGAATGTGGCAGAATTCCTACAGTGGAGCAGTTGGAAAAGGCTGATGCAAAGTGGGTGTGGTTTATGACATGGCATACGGACCACATTACAGGAAGCAACGATCTTGAAGATTTATATGCGATATATAATGATGATTATGTAATTACGTTGGATGAGTTGCCAGACTTGTATGAATAACGATAAGCTACATTAACTCTCAAAACGAAAACGGCTGTTGCACCACGGATTTTTCGGGGAAATCCATTTTGCAACAGCCTTGTTGTGTTCTATAAAGCTTATCTTAAAATGTTTGTTGTTGAGAATGATGGCATTCTGTCGCAAGAGTTGCCTGCGAGTGGTCCATAAGAAGATTTCTTCGCATGCACGAAGTCGTTCTCAAAACGTAATCTTCTTCTATATAAACAAATGATTGATTGGTTCCTCTAGTGCTATGGTACCAAACCTGCAAAATTTTCCAATGGAATGAACATCTAAAAAATTGAACCATAATTTGGACTGGCAGCACAAAAAGTGCGAAAGAAAGCAAAAACATCCAAGGTATTTTTTATCTGTTTCTCATATATTATGTATAAAAGGAACATAAAAATGGTGTAAAAATGCGAGCGAATACAGGAAAAGTGCTTTTTCATTGCATAGAATTAGTACTATGCGGTGTGCTGATAGGTCTGATGTTACATAATAGTGGCGACGAGACGGTCGCGGTTAGCGGAGATTTGGAGGAAAAAATCATATATTTAACCTTCGATGATGGTCCTACACCCTATACCGCAGCGCTGTTGGATATGCTGGCAGAGTATGATGTGCAGGCGACGTTCTTCGTGACGAATCAGTATCCGGAGTGTCAGGAGCTGATTGGGCGAGCCTATGAAGAAGGACACACGATAGGGCTGCATAGCTACAGTCATGATTACAATATCTATACCTGCGAGGAAAGCTATTATGAAGATTTGGAATTGTTGAATGAGGTAGTGCACAAGCAAACCGGAAAGTGGGCAACGATTGTGCGTTTTCCCGGGGGAAGCTCGAATAGTGTGAGCTGGAATTACTGTACAGGAATCATGACATGCCTAACTAACGGCATGGAAGAGCATGGTTACAGCTACTGTGATTGGAATGTGGACAGCTTGGATTCGCACGGATATCTCATGGCGTGGGAGGTGGCACAGACGGCAATCAGCGGAATCCAGAATAAGGACGTGTCCATCGTGCTGATGCACGATACGACGCAATGCAGCGTGGATGCGGCGGAAATCGTTATTTCCTGGGGGTTGGAGAATGGATATACCTTCCTGCCAATGGTCGAGGACATGGAGATGGTGCATCACACAATTGTGAATTAGACAAAAAAAGAAACACCCCATCGGGGTGTTTCTTTCGTGTTAGGAATAAATATTATGAAAAAATGATTTTTATATGGAATAGAGGTTTTGCCCTCTACATACACAATAATATCAGTTTAGGATAAATTTCCAATAGACTGAAAATCTAAAAATCATTAGAAAAATATGTACTCCGAGCACAAAGAATGATATAATCAGCTTAAAACAAGGGTAAAACGCATAGATTACAAAGGAGAGGGCGTATGGGATATACAATTGAGGACATGTTGGTTTTTTCAAAGGATCAATACCAGATGGAGCTTATTGGTGGAAAGAACGGCTGGTCGAACTCTATTAGCTGGTTGCTGATGTTAGAGGATGTGAATGTAACAAAACATTTTGCGGGCAAAGAATTGGCTGTTACGACAGGGATTGGATTCTCCACGACAGAGAAGCTTCAGAAGCTGGTGCAGGCACTTTTGGACAGTCATGCAGCAGGCTTGATAGTCAACACCGGTGGTTATATCGATGAAGTACCTCAGGAGATTATTGATTTGTGCGATGAGCACGATTTTCCACTTCTTACGGTTCCGTGGGAGGTTGTTCTGGCAGAGATGATTAAGGACATCACGGCGCGTGTCTTTTTCCAAGGTATTGCGGATGACAGAATCGAGGCTGCCTTTATCCGGGCGCTCAAGGAGCCGGATAATATGGAGAATTACCGCTCCGAGCTGTTGCAGTATTTTGATGTGGATGGAACGTTTCAGGTGGCGCTCCTTACTACGGATGGGCTGGATGCCATGGATACGGTGGAGCGCAAGCGAATGGGATATCGCATGCAGCTATATCTGGAAAATATCAGCCACAATGGTTGCTTTTTCTATTACGATTCCAACTTCGTGCTGGTGATGAACGATGTTGGACATAAAGATATGACGGAGATTATTGAGGGTATGGTAAAGCGTGTGAAAATGCGTATGCCGGATGTGCCAATGTATGTTGGAGTTGGCACCTGTCTTACGGATATTTCGCAGCTGTCCTGTTGCTATGAGAGGGCGAAGGCTGCGGTAACGATGGCATACTTCAAGAAAAAGCCGTTGCTCTACTATGATGAAATGGGCATGTATCGGTTGCTGTATGCAGTAAAGGATGTGGCACTTCTTCAGGAGATGGAAGAAACACCCCTTAGACCATTAGATGAATATGATGCAAAGCACAATAGTAATTATGTGGAGACGCTAGAACTGTACCTAAAGTATGACAGAAGTATTCAAGCGGTGTCAGAGGCTAGTTTTACGCACAGGAATACGGTTATCTATCGTATCAACAATATCAAGAAGCTGTTAGACACGGAGTTTGATTCACCAGCGGAGCGTTTGCCATATGAAGTGGCATTTTATATTCGCAGTATGAAGTAATTTAAGAATAGGTTAAGGTTCTTAGATTAGAAGCCTAAGAATTTATTGTTAACATTTATTTATAAAAAGCAGGAGGTAGTAAATATGTGGACAAGAGCACAACTAAAAGAAAAAGCAAAGTATGCTTGTAAGTTAAATTACTGGAAGGTAGTTGCAGTTGCATTTTTGATGTCGCTGTTGGTTGGAGGAATTGGAACTGCATCTGGTTCGGGAGCAAGCACCTCAGCGGAGTCAAGTGATGCGGGGTATGATTTTTCCTATAACATCAGTGGTATGGATATAGACATGACAGAGCTGGCGATGTTTATGACAATCTTTTGGCTGGTGTTCCCAATTGTCCTGCTAATCGCATTGGTTATAAGCTTTGTGTGGATGGCGTTTATTGGCAATCCGGTAATGGTAGGTGCGAATAAATTCTTCTTCAAGTCTCTGAATCAGAAGGCAGAAGTAAAGGAATTGTTATCTGCATTCGATGGAAATTATAAAAACGTTGCAACGATTATGTTTTACAAGACCTTATATGAGATGCTCTGGTCGCTTCTTTTTATCGTTCCGGGTATCGTAAAGAAGCAGGAATATCGTATGATTCCTTATCTGTTGGCAGAGAATCCAAACCTTACCAAAGAGCAGGCCTTCGCACTTAGTAAGCAGATGATGGATGGACAGAAATGGGATGCCTTTGTATTGGATTTATCCTTTATTGGATGGGAGCTGTTGTCTGGTATGACCCTCGGTATTCTTGGAATCTTCTATGTAAATCCATACGTAAACATGACCAATGCAGCATTATATGAGGAGCTTAGTCTGATGCATGGTCATCCGGCTCAGACAGAACCAATCGCGCCGGAATATCAGAATGTATGGCAGCAGGGCGCGTCAGCAGATGTTAATTTCAATTCAAACGAGGAATAGGAGTAATATGGAATATACAATTCTTATCGCAGATGATGAAAAAGAAATAAGAGAGCTTCTTCGCCTCTATCTGGAAAATGAAAAGTATCAGGTTTTAGAAGCAGAAGATGGGCAGCAGGCGCTTGAGATTCTGCATCGCCAGCGTGTCGACCTATGTATTTTAGACATCATGATGCCAAAAGTAGATGGCTATCATGTCCTAAAGGAGCTTCGCAAGGACAATAATATTCCGGTTATGATTTTGTCCGCAAAGGATGCTGATTCCGAGAAGATTCTGGGATTAAATCTGGGGGCAGATGACTATATGGCGAAGCCTTTCAATCCGCTTGAAGCGGTTGCCAGAGTCAATTCGAATATTCGCCGTTTCTATTCGCTTGGTACGAACGCAGGTGCACAAGAGCTTATCCGTGTGAAGGATCTGGTTCTGGATGCGGACGCGTGTGAGCTTCGAAAGGGCGATGAAATCATTGATTTAACATCGGTGGAATATCGTATTATGGAGCTTTTTATGAAGCATCCGGGCAAGGTGTTTACCAAGCAGCAGATATATGAATATGGATGGGGTGAGGCTTTTATTGTCGCAGATAACAACATCATGGTATGTATCAGCAAGTTACGAGACAAACTAGATGAAGACCCATCCGCGTACATCAAGACCATTCGAGGCCTCGGATATCGTTTGGAGAAATAGGCGGTGAAGATATGAAGAAGCAAAATATGGATTTTCAGATTTTCTTAATCAGCCGATTCCTTGTCAGCTTGATTTTCGTGGTGATGTCGGAGTATCTGGTATTGCTTTTGGTAGGATATTTGCAGGAAATCCTGTGGGAAGACCGTTTCTCGCTCATACTATTGTTGCTAACGATTCTTCTATTTGTAACGCCATTACTTGTGACGCTGTTTATGTTTACTCGCATTGTAACGAGTGAGGTGCAGCGAATGGAGCAGGAAAAGGAAGCGATTCAGCGCAGTTATGAGAGGCAACGTAATCTGATGTTATCAGATATTGCGCACGACCTTCGCACGCCGATTACAACCATAAGCGGCTATGCGAAGGCGCTCAATGACGGCATGGTTACCGAGGAAGAAAAAAGAAAAGAATACCTGGAGGCAATCGAGAATAAGTCACAGAGAATGAGCAACCTTATTACACTGCTTTTCGATTATGTAAAGCTGGGCAGTGAGGGCTTTGAGCTGAAGCTAGAGCAGACAGATTTGTGTGAACTGATTCGCGAGAATGCGGCCCTGCTGTACTCGGATGTAGAGGAAAAAGGCATGGAATTTGTGATAGAGATTCCGGAAGAGCCTTGTATGGTAGAAGTGGATGCATTACAGTTTTCGCGAGCGGTTACAAATATCATCAACAATGCGATTCGCCACAACGAGCCAGGAACAGAGATTAAGCTTGAACTTCGTCAGGAGGCAGGCAGAACCGTTGTCGTTATCTCGGATAACGGAGAACTAATTGAAGATTATGTGGCAGAGCATATTTTTGAGCCATTTTCGGTAGGCGACCAATCTCGTCGTACGAAAGGCGGTAACGGTCTCGGACTATCCATTGCGAAGAAAATCGTACAAATGCACGGCTGGTCATTAAATCTCTATCAGAATCAATGGGGATACAAGAAGGCTTTTATTATTATCATTAATTAACCTTAACAGTTTCTTAAAACCCTTGAGAAAAGAAAACAAAGGGAATACAATGAAACCAACTTAAACTATAAGAAAGGGGGAGAAAGATGTTACTTGCAGCATCAATATTAGAGGGATTTAATCCATATATTGTATTGTGGTTAGTCGTGATTATTGCGTTTGTAGTAATCGAATTATCCACAGTAACACTTACATCAATCTGGTTTGCAGCAGGCGGTCTGGCAGCATTGTTAGTCGCTATGCTCAATGGCAACTTCTTCGTACAGATTATCGCATTTCTTGTTGTGGCTTTTGGACTTCTTGCGGGAACGAGGTCCTGGGCGAGAAGATATCTTGAGACAAAGAAACAGAAAACGAATGCGGACCGTGCTATCGGAGAAGAGGTTCGTCTTACAGAGCGTGTAAGCAACCTTGATCGTACTGGTAGAGCTGTTGTTCATGGACAGGATTGGGCAGTGCGCTCCGCGGATGATAATGTTATAATTGAAAAGGGGGAACTTGTAAGAGTTCTTCAAATCAGTGGCGTAAAACTTATAGTAGAAAAAGCAGAGGAGGAATAGTTTATGGGCCCATTTATTGTATGTGTAATCATTCTTATTGTCATTCTTATTATTGTAGCAAGTTGTATCAAAATCGTACCACAGGCGAACGCTATGGTAATTGAAAGACTTGGTGTATATCTTGATACATGGAATGTAGGTATGCATTTTAAGGTTCCTTTTATCGACCATGTTGCAAAAAGAGTTCTGTTAAAGGAACAGGTAGTGGATTTCCCACCACAGCCAGTTATTACAAAAGATAACGTAACCATGCAGATTGACACTGTAGTTTACT
>CAYPAM010000017.1:0-16340 GCA_964408715.1 uncultured Lachnobacterium sp. | reverse complement strand
GAACTGCTAAGCCTGTTAATGCGCCAAGCTCTTCTGCTACATTGAACACACCCCATCCTAGGTTTACGCAACGATTTACTACACCATCTGCACGAACCGGTCCCGGAACGCCGATACCAATTCCCTGCACCTCATCCTTGCTGATTGATTCCTGTGCGAGCTTATTGTCGATTGCTTTTGCAACGTCAGACAGAATCTCGCTTCCGCCATTTGCAGTGTTTGTCTTGATTTCCCACTTATCGATAAGCTTTCCGCTTGTCTCGAAAAATCCCATCTTAATCGTGGTTCCTCCAATGTCTACACCAAATCCGTATTTCTTCATATTATGTATCTCCTCATATATATATTATTCTTTCATATTCTAATATCACATGCCAGCACCAGCATCAGCATTCTCGACATCGTCCTCGACGCCACCAGTAGCACCAGCATCATCAGCATTCTCACCGTCGTCGCCAGCCACGTCCCCCTCCGGAGTCTGTGTCTCGGTCTGCGTCTCTGTTTCGGTAGGATAATATTCCTCAACAAATTCATCCGACAGCTTTGCATATGGCAGGAAGTTGAGCGGGGTCAGCCCCTCGCTTGCATAGGTCATATACTGTTTCCATATCCATGCCGGGTAGGTGTCACCCTCTAGGGTCTCCTCCGACTGTGGCATATCATATCCCACCCACACACTCGTTGTATAGTATCTCGTATATCCTACAAACCAGCCATCTTTATTATCATTGGTCGTTCCTGTTTTACCTGCAGATGGAACACCATCTAACCTGGCACCTTTACCAGTTCCATCCTCCACAACGGACTGTAATACCGAGGTCATCATGCGCGACTCGGTCTCTCCATAGATAACTACACTTTCCTGTGTGGACTCATATATCGTATTGCCGTCAGAATCAGTGATTTTTCGAACACAGGTCGGCGTGCGATACTTCCCATCGTTTTCCAGCGTGGCATATCCTGCCGCCATCTCCAGAGCAGACACGCCATTTGTGAATCCGCCAATCGAGGTTGCCGGCACATAATCCGATTCACTAATCGCTGAAAAATGCATATTTTTTAGATACTGCAATCCTACTGCAGGAGTAAGCTCCTGATAGATTTGCCATGCAGGAGAGTTCAAGGACTTTACCACTGCCTTTCGGATGGTAATCTCCCCATAGTATTTCTTCGCCGTTGGTCCGTTTTCGATTTCCTGGTCTACTACAATAGAATCTGGATTTTTCCCGGTCTCGAAATAAGGCGTATATACAATCAGCGGCTTAATGGAACTGCCCGGCTGACGATGTGACTGATACGCTCGATTCAACGTGTGGAATCCAAGATTCTGTCCACGACCACCCACAATCGCTACCACATATCCGGTTTCATTATCGATAGAAACTGCCGCTCCCTGCATCTTATATGCGCCATCATCGCCAATTTCCGTAAAATCTGCCAAGACATCATCGACCGCAGCCTGCAACGCCTCCTGCTTATCCATCTCAATCGAGGTGTATATCTTGTATCCTTCCGAATAAATCATCTTCTGACAGGTAGAGTACAGCTCGTCATATTCCTCATAGTATTCCTGCTCCTCTTCTTCTGAGTCGAAATACTCTTTAAACTCAAATCCCTGTGCCTCCATTAACGCTCTGGTTGCACAATAATATGTATAGGTGTCTACATAATTGTTCCACAGGCTTTCCGTCTTTGGAGCAGGATTCAATACAATCTCCTCCTCCAAAGCTTCCAGATAAGTCGCCTCGTCGATTTTGCCGTCTTCATACATATTCTTTAGAATACGGTCTCGCCGGCTTATCGTATTGTTAAAATTCACAATCGGGTCATAATACGTCGGACTGTTCGGAATCGCACACAAGAATGCAATCTGCGATAAACTAAGCTCATCCAGCTCACAGCTAAAATACCCTGTGCACGCAGCCTGAATCCCATAATATCCATTCGCAAAATAGATATTATTCAGATAAAATTCCATTATTTTATTCTTACTATATATCTTTTCCAGCTCAGCAGCGATAAACATCTCTCGGATTTTTCGCTCCAAGCGTTTGCCATTATCCAGGTATACATTTCTGGCAAGCTGCATCGTAATTGTGCTTCCGCCCTGCGTCAGCTCCCCACTTTCCAGAATCGCCTTGGCAGCACGAACAACCGCTATGACATCAATACCATCATGCTCATAGAATCTCTTATCCTCGATACTCACCATCGCCGTTACAAAATACTCCGGAATATCCGCATACTCTACATAGTCGGCTTCCTTTTCACCCTTTACATAAGAAATCAAATTCCCATCGGCATCATATATCATGCTGGTCTGAGACGGTATAAACGTCTTCTCATTGGATGAACGCACCAGTGCAATTGCTTCTTTGCGAATCTGCTGGATTTCTGCCGCATATCCCCCATAGTTATAATACAGCAGGCCTCCAATCACAAGTATCATAAGGAGTATTTGTATTTTAACGACAAACCAGAAAAGACGATGCTGTTTCTTCTTTTTCGGTTTTTTCTCTTCAGACATATACTTCTCCCATGTAAAACTTTCTACACCATATTTTAGCCTCTTTTCAGCTAATAAGCAAGGCAAAAACCAAATGTCTATTGCTCCAAATGTCTTCCCAAAAACAATGCTGCGGTCTTAGCAATCTGCAACACCATATCGTTTGAATTCCTCTCGGTGTCCTTGCTCAGAATAATGATTGCACCGATACTGTCGCCATTGGACAAAATGGTTGCAATCGCCTGACGCGCGTACTCCTTTTCATCACCTGCTGTCACCTTAATTAGCGCGCCGCCATCTGCCATTTCTACTGCATTAGTTCTTTTATCAATCGCAGACTGCATCTGCGCATCCAACATTCTTCCATCGTAATCCTTCTTTCCATTGCCGGCTGCCGCAATCACATAGTCGCGGTCTGTCACACACACCAATTCTCCCAGCACCTGCGCAAGACTTTCTGCAAGACTCGATGCAAACTCGCTTAACTCCCCAACCGGCGAATACTTCTTAAGAAGGATTTCCCCTTCTCTGCTTGTAAATATTTCCATCGGGTCGCCCTCACGGATTCGCATGGTGCGGCGAATCTCCTTTGGGATAACAATTCTACCCAAGTCATCTATTCTTCTAACTATTCCTGTAGCTTTCATAAAAAATGCCTCCATTTACATCTACTGATTTTAAATCTAGTATCTGTAAACAGAGGCATTTTATACCCTACATTATTTATTAAAAATCTTGTTCTTGCGCAAAATTCTGTTGATACGCACTTCGTCAATGCTGTCTGTAATATCAGAAAGGAATACATAGAAAATATTTATCTCATCTTCTGATTGTGCTTCCTCTAAATGTCCACAGTCATCAATCCAGCGAACGGTACCATCCTTTGCAACAATACGATAACATATAAAGTCCACCTTATGTTCAGACGTCTTTACCTGTTCTCCTATTTCCCACTGAACACGTTTTAAATCATCTGGATGCACCATTCCAGAGAAAGAATTATGTACCAATTCTCGGAATTCATCCATTGTCTTACATCCATAGAGTCTCAAAACCGCGGAATTTGCATATAGTATTTTTTCATCGCCTGATGCTTTATATACAAAGAAACCATCCGACATATGCGCCAGCGTCTCTGCCATACTTCGATGCTTACTGTCAGAACGTTCACGCATCAACGCTTCAATGCTTCGAATCGTAATGGTCGCCGTCTTCGGCACACCATTCTCACGCTGCGATACCATAACGGTTGTAAGACACCATTCATCCCCTGTCGGTTCCACGCTTCGTATATATTTAAACTCTACACTATCCTGCTTTTCCAACGCCTTTTTCAGATTGTCCAAGGATAAGAACTTTCTGACATTCTCCTCATCGTATGCAGCAATCTTGCCTGATTCGAAATGACGATTTACCACTTCCTCATATACACCACGATCCAACAGATGATTCTCATCCGGATAAATCATACGGCAATAGTTATCCTGCAAGTGCAGGAAATATACTTCTCTAAAGGAAGACATGATATTATTCAGCGAGGTCTCATAAATCTGTGAACTTGTAACATCCTGAACAAGACAGCTCACATATCCATACTGGTACTGGTAGAAGGTTAAATCCAGATAGCGTCCGGAAATACTGCTATACATATGCAACGTCACAGTCTCACCGAAATATCCACAACGGTACGCCTTATCCAATAGCTCTTCTCGCTTGTTCGCAAACAGCTTCGACATCATATAACGCAGACGGAATCCATCTCCACCACTCAATTTGCTTAGGTTCTTGTTCGCGTAGATAATCTCATAATCCGCCGGTTTACCTGCTTCATCCAACAGTAATCTTCCCATGGCATATCCACATGGGAGATCTCCATATGCCTCATCAAGCTGAAGCTTTTGCTCTTCCGTCACTCCCTTGATGTCCATATGCACATTGAGTGTTTCTATCTTCTTTTCTTTGACCTCTGTCATATCGACAAGAGTCGCGCAAAAATGCTTGTGTCCGTCCTTTTCTCTTAAGAAAAATACACGAATCTGCACCCAGAGAGTCCTGCTATCCTCTCGCACAAGATGAATATACCCTGTCGCACCCTCTACCTGCTCCTCATATGCCTGGTTAAAAATCGAGAACAACAGTTGTCTGTCATCATCTCTTACATGCGTCCAGAAACGTTTACGGAACTCATCCTGTTCCTTTCTTGACACACCTACAAGCTGTAGGTATTTCTCGTTGGCACGCGTAATCTCGATATTATTTTCGAACAAATCATAGAAAGCCATTGCGCCTAGGATTCCATCGATTGCAGAATCTGAAAAAAGGTTTGCATCCATCAATTCCCTGACATGAATTGGGTCGCTCTGTCTGCACCAAAATCCCTCATAGTCCATATTGCGCTCATCCGCAAGCAGTTCCTCGAACGCCGCAACGCTCATTGGCTTATAGTAATAGTAGCCCTGTGTATAGCGACATCCCATTCTCTGAAGCAGTACTTCATGCTTTTTGAATTCTACACCCTCTACAATCACAGGCAGCTTCATCTGTCTCGCCATATTGATTACAGACTCTAAGATTCCAACGCCCTTTTCTTCTTCATTATCATTAATCTCCAGAAAACGCATATCCATTTTCAATACGTCTACTGGCACACTCTTTAACATATTCAGCGAAGAATATCCGCTTCCAAAATCGTCCATCATAACGACAAAGCCATGCTCCTGCAGCTCTTTAACCGTTCGGATGATTTTGTCACTATTCTCCGAATAAGCACTCTCTGTAATCTCCACCTTCAGCAGGTCTACATCAAGCTCATACTTCTTCATGAGCATCATCAGATACTCTGGCACATCCATGGAAAAGATATCAATGCGCGATACGTTAATCGAGAGCGGAACAGGTCTATATCCCTTATCAATACTCTGTCTTAACCATTTGCAGACCTTGTCCCAGACAACCTTATCCAAGTCTGCCACGAATCCATTCTTCTCAAGCACTGGAATAAATACCCCTGGTGGCACCATACTGCCATCGCTTCGAATCCAGCGCACAAGGGATTCCCCGCCTACAATCTTTGTCTTCTCAATATCACACTGTGGTTGAATGAAAAAGGTAAACTCGTCCTCTTCTATTCCCTTCTGGATATCGGATAACAAACGAATCTCCTCTTCTACCTTTCCATCCATGTCCGGATAATATTCACAGCTTCGCGTCGTATAATCACCGATAACATGCGACAATGCTACTGTTGCATGGTCATACATGGTAATCGCTGGTGTATCCTCATCCACAATATGATAGATACCAAATGCCGGACGATATCCCACGGTATTATTCCTGCTCCGAATCTCCTCTCGAATATCATGACGCAACTGTGCTAACACATCGCGGTCATAAAAAGTTACGATGCTGAAATTATCTCCACCGAGATAACCTGCCACTCCGCCATGCTCCTCCTGAAAGCTTCTTAGAATATCCGCAATCGCTTTTAGCATCTGGTCTCCGTCGCTACGACCGTGAATCTTGTTGAACAAACGGAAATGCTCCACATCCACTGCCATCATACAATAATCCGTACGATTGACATCCTGCAAAAATTCCTCCGCATGTTCGAAAAAATTATGGTTAAAGTATAATCCGGTTAACGCATTAATCTCTTTTTCCATACCCTGTCCCCTCTTGTTGTCTATTACTCAAATCGAGTAGCGTTCCTATTATGTTCTTTGTTACACCATCCTATTGCTTATTGTACCACATCTATTCGATAATGGCACAAAATTTTTTCACTACTAAACTATTTATCACTCATGATTTCTTCCACAACCTGCAGTTTCTCTTTTCCATCGGTAGAAACTACCCTGTCTGCTGCCTCAAGATAGGCGCCCTTGCGACGTTCCATAAGCTGCGCTATGTATTCCACATTCATATTCCCCTTTAGAAGAGGACGGTTATTGCTGTAACGCACACGCTCATATATTGTCTCCGGTGTGGCTGATAAGAAAATAATCTTACCATTTTTCTTCATGTTCTTTACATTTTCCGGTCGAAGCACCGCACCGCCTCCACAGGAGACTATCGCACCGCCCTTGTCTGCAATGCGCGCCACCAACGCGCTTTCCAAATCGCGGAAATATGTTTCCCCGTGTTTTTCAAAAATCTCATTGATTGTCATATCTGCTTCCGCTTCAATGGTTTCATCCATCTCCACAAGCTCTGCGCCAAGCTCTCTTGCAAGCAGTCTTGCAATTGTGCTTTTTCCAACGCCCATGAAGCCAATCAAAAAAATATTATTTTCCATAAAAACGTTCCTTTACTTCTTCTACTGGCATATCCATTCCTGTATATAACTTGAATGCCGAAACGCCCTGCCATAGGAGCATTCCTTTTCCGCCGACACAGGTACATCCAGCCGCCTTGGCATCCTTTAATAACAAGGTCTCTTCCGGATTATATACGATATCTACAACCACAAGGCCTGGTCGAAGTGCAGTTAAATCCTTTACTACACTCTGGTCATCCATTGGCTTCATGCCAACAATCGTCGCATTTGTAAAGATATCGCTTGACGTAATCTCTTCTGTCATCTTTGCAACATCATCAATGTCATATACATTCACGATACAATCCGGCGCTGCCGCGCGAATCTTCTCCGCCGTCTGTAAGGTTCTCTCGAAAAAAGCATCCTTTTTATTAAAAATCGTAATCTCTTTCGCACCATCTAAAGCACACTGCACGCAAATCGCAGTCGCTGCACCGCCACCGCCGGCTACCGTAATTTTCTTACCCTTGATGTCTACACCATGGTCCTTTAGATTATTCACAAAGCCCTCTCCATCCGTCATATGACCGATGAGCTTGCCATCCTCGTTTACAATCGTGTTCACCGCACCCATAATCTGAGCAGCCGGAGACAACTCATCCATATACTTTGCCGCTTCCACCTTATCCGGCATCGTCACATTCATACCACGCATGTGAAACAGACGCATTGCATCTAAGGCTGCCTTCACATCCTGTTCCTTCACGTCAAATGCCACATACGCATAATCCAACCCCAATCGCTCGAAGCTGTAATTATACATCAGCGGTGACGCCGAATGTTCCACCGGCGAGCCAATCAGAGCCAATAATCTTGTATGTCCTGAAATTCGTTTTTCCATATATCTGTCCCTTTCTATTTATGCATAACCTCCGGACTCCAGTCCGAGAATTCCATACAGATTATACATACTCTAACAACTCCAACGGTCTGTCGATAAGAATTCCTGCTTCGTGCTCTAAGAGGAAGTTCTCATCACGGAAGCCCCATGTGACAGAGATACAACGCACACCTGCGTTACGTGCTGTCAGGATATCCACATCCGAATCACCCACGTACAGCGCATGCTCCTTCTCTACACCAAGTAGCTGCAAGGTCACATTCAAAGATTCCGGATCCGGCTTTCTCTTTGCGCCTGGAATCTCGCCGAGTGCCACATCTGTGTATTCGCCAAAAAACTTCTCATTGAGCGCCTTCACACCCGCGTCAAATTTATTTGACACAATTGCCACCTTGATACCGCGTCCCTGAAGCTCTCGCATCAGCTCTAGCACACCGTCATAAGGCACCGTCTTCTCGTTACAATGCTCCTTATAATACGAACGGAAGAAGTGCAACACCTGTTCAAACTGCGGATTGTCTTCTCCATCTGGAACGCTTCTTACAAGCAGTGTACGGATTCCATTGCCCACAAAGGAACGAATTTCGTCTAAGGTTCGAGGAGGCATCTGATACTGCTCCAATGCAGCATTTACAGAATCGCACAAATCCTCGAGTGTATCTAATAGTGTTCCATCCAAATCAAATACGACTGCCTCTACAGTCTGACGCCCTTCGAAATAATCAATCATGCGCGCCTCAAGAATGGATTTAACTGCAGACATTGATGGACGCTCTGTTCTACCATTCTCATCCAGCTCCATTCGTGGCTCTGTCCCAATCACGCGACAGTAGCTCTCATAGGCTTTGCTAAGCAGCTCCATCTGCAGAAAGCCACCTGCTTTTACCATATGACCCCCACCGGAACCGATACCCATGCAGATTTTTGACGCTAACTCATTCGCCTTTATCTCTTCTACACAGCTTCGAACGGATATCTTAACACCCGTAGGAAGTATGGAGAATACCAGACATACATTCACTGCATCCACCTCAAGCACCAGGTCACTGATAATACCTAGTACATTTGGGTCGCATGGACCGGATTTTACAATCGCAAAACGATATTGCTCATTGTAATCACAACGAAGCAATGCCGCTCCGGCAGTCTCTAATTCCTCAATCGAGATATTTGCATTACGCAATTTTGTAATGAGTCCCGCATCAATATTCGCCTCATCACGAAGCGCCATATCCTTTGGATGGAAGATTTCTTCAAAGCCTCCCGTATCCGTATATAATCCATAATATAATGCGGTCGCCAGATGAACATTCTCATTGGTTGGGTAATGTTCTTCCTTTAACATCTCCCACAACAGAGTCGAACATGCGCCCAGATTGCTTCGCACCTCACTAAGTGCCGGAAGCTTGCCGCTTACACGATGATGGTCGATGACCGCAACGGTTTGTGCAGGATGCAACGTTACGTTACCCTCTCCATACTGACAGTCCACCGTCACAAGAAGCTCCGCTGACTCCACCTCACCCAGATTGCGCACGTGCTCAATTGGAATCTCAAGTTCCTTTACCATCATTACCAGATTGCTTTTTCGAATGGCATTCCGTCCGCCATAGATGAGGCGCACCTCTTTGCCGTTCTTTTTCAAATATTCATATACGCCGTACCCGCTGGCGATAGAATCCGCATCTGGATTATCATGACATTGTATTACGATTTTATCAAAAGCTAATAACTCTGCTAGTCGCACATAAACTCCTTTATCTGATCGCAGATAATCGCCATCAGTCTTGTTCTCGCCTCTACACTTGCCCACGCAATATGAGGCGTAATAATTAATTTTTCACTATTCTTGATACTACGAAGCGGATTGTTCTCGCTCATTGGCTCCACACTTAACACGTCAAGTCCCGCCGCAGCGATGAGGTCACAGCCTAGCGCGTCTGCAAGGTCCTCCTCCACAACAATCGGGCCCCTTCCAAGATTTAAGAAGATAGCTGACTTCTTCATCTTGGAAAATGCCGCATAATCCATCAGTCCCTTGGTATTTTCATCAAGCGGCGCATGCACCGATACGATATCGGACTGTGCCAGCAGCGCATCAAAATCCACACGCTCATAATCGGAATTATGATTCTTCCCGGAAGTCGAATAGTAGATGACTCTGCAGCCGAACAGCTTCGCAATCTCAGCCACGCGTCTTCCAATATTTCCTAATCCTACAATTCCCCATGTCTTTCCATACAATTCATGGAACACATTGGAAAAATGCGTAAACATCACGTCATTGACATACCGCTCGGACTTCACATAATTGTCATAGTAGCTTAGCTTCTCCATCAAATAAAAAAGTAGTGCAAATGTATGCTGTGCTACGGTCTCCGTCGAATATCCGGCTACGTTGCGCCACTCTATCCCGCGCGCCGCCAGATACTCCTTGTCCAGATTGTTTGTACCTGTTGCAGTAACGCAAACCAGCTTTAAGTGGTCTGCGTTACCGATGGATTTTTCATTAATTTCAACCTTGTTTATAATAACAACGTCTGCATCCTTAGTTCTTTCCAGTGCCTCTTCGGGAGTGGAAAATGGGTACTTTACCACTTCACCAAGTGCGTCGAAGCCAGACATATCAATGTCTTCGCCTATGGTTTTTGCATCTAAGAAAACAATTTTCATATCATTATTCCTGTCTTATCTCTATTTTGTTCTGAATGCGTAAACTGTCTTTGTCTCGTATGGAACATTTGCTTCAGAAATTGGACGAACGAAGTTTGCATCATTGATAGAGTTAGGGAAATACTGTGTCTCTAAACAGAAGCCCTCGTGTTTTACGTGTGTATGTCCATTCTTGCCAATCTGACCTGCGATAAAGTTACCTGTATAAAGCTGGATACCGATACAGTCTGTCAGAACATCCATTACGATACCGCTTTCTGGCGCGTAAGCCTGCGCCACCTTCTCCATGCCATCTGTTTCTTTATCAATTGCAAAGTTATGGTCATAACCATTGCCATAGGTCAACTGCTCATTTTCCACCTTGATGTCACGGCCGATTGTCTTTGCTACTCTAAAATCAAATGGTGTGCCTTCTACCGGAGCAACCTCACCGGTTGGAATTGCATGAGAGCTTTTTACCGGAGTGTAGCCAGAAGCCTTAATCATAAGCTCATGACCCAATGTGTCGCCAGACACACAGCCATTTAAGTTGAAGTATGTATGGTTGGTCATGTTGATGGTTGTCTTCTTGTCACTTACTGCATAGTAGGAGATGGCAAACTCATTGTTCTCGGTTACTTCATAGGTTACATCACAGGTGATGTTTCCTGGGAAGCCCTGTTCCAAATCCGCTGCTGTATAGGTAAATACAACCTTATTATCTGTCTGTTCTTTCACTGTCCAAACCTTCTTTGCCCATGTGTTAAAGCCGCTGTGAAGGTTATTCTCGTTATCATTTACATCTAACTGATATACAACACCATCAATTTCAATTTTTGCATCGGAAATACGGTTCGCATATGGTCCAACTGTGGAGCCGAAATAGGTTGTTTCTTTTTCATAGGATTCCAGATTGTCGTAACCTAATGCAACGTCAACCAAATTGCCATCACGGTCTGGAACTAACAGCTCGATAACGGTTGCGCCGTATGCTGCAACTACTGCTTGCATCCCTTTGGAATTCCCGATTGTGTACTTGTCAAAACTCTTTGTGCTCATATATTCCTCCTTCATTAGCTCTTGCATAAAGCTATTATAATCCACCCTATATTCTACTTCTTTTTGATTCGTATTTCAACACGTCATTGCGCGAAAATGCCTGTTTTTCCATAGGAAATTCTTATGGGAAATATAATTTAATGGTTAAGAATTCCTATGAAAATTCCGACATATATGAAGAGAGACTACAATTCTCTTGAAAAGCTTGCGAAAGGAGCACATCATGGCAACGCAAACCAGTGCAGTAAATTTAACTTCAAACTTTTACATGAAGAGTTTTTATAGATATAATCGCAACGTTATTAAAACATCCGGCCGTAACGATTACTCAACCACAGAACTGTCCTACGAAGATACACGCGCACTCAAAAGAGCTGTATCAAAGCTGGATGATTTTGATTACAGTGACAACGACAATCTGACAAATATCATAAACTCTGTAAAAGCCTTTGCAGAGACCTACAATTACACCTTAGATTCCTGTTCTTCTAAGGATTCCAATGCGTATCGGCAGATGAAGCAGCTTAAGGCACTTTCCGAGAAATATGCCGACAAGCTTGAGGATATCGGCATCACCTTCACCGATGATGGCAAGATGTCGGTCAGCGACAGCATTTTAAAAAGCTCCACCGCCGATGAATTCAAGCAGGTCTTCTCCAAGGAATCCGGCTATCTCAATAGCATGCGCGGTATTGCACGACGCATGAACAACAACGCCTATGATGAGGTCTACGCCATGATGACCGGTTGTGGCGGACAGTTGAATATATTTTTATAAAAGTGAAGTGGCTGTTGCGCCACGGAATTTTAAAGAAAAATCCATTTTGCAACAGCCTCTTTGTTTTTATGTTTCCCCCTACTTTTCTATCAAAGCACCATCCTCAAAACCAATCTCTGTTATCAAATATTAGCTGACTACTTGACGCAGTACTAATTGTCCTCTGCAACATGATACCAGCCATTTCCAATCTTTTTGACAACTACCGATTTATCCTCTGTTGACACATTAATCCAAGAGGGGTTTTCATCCGGCGAATATACTAATGCATAATTACCATTTGCTATGCAAAAAGATACCCTAGTGCCATTTATACGGATAGTTTCAAACTTTCCATCCTTGTCTGTAAAGGCATATTCATCTATTTTGTCTAACGCTTCTACAACTTCTTGCGGACAATCCAGATATGCTCCTCTTTCATAATCATACAAGGCAGGCCCCGTTGTTACCTCTAATCCTTTGTTAACCGCGTTTGGATATTGCTCTAATACATAATCCTTAACCACAATAAATTCTTCCGAACAAATCTCATAATCAGCCATAGCTTTCCACGTTAACACATAATTTATTCTTTCATAAAAAAGAATTACGGATAGCATTAACACAAGCATTACTGTTGTAATAACTCCAATCGCAACTAAAAATATCCTTTTTTTCATGTTCTACCCCTTCCTTCTCCCATTAATTTTATAAAAATACCGTTTTTTTCGCGCACATTAATGCCCATCTATATCCAATAAATTGCTATTCTCGTGATGTGAAACATAGAAATAAATACTATAATATTCTTCTTCACTTTCCATTAACGAATATTCATATTCCACTGTCACGTGTTCTAGATATTTTGACTGCACGGCACCACTCTCTTGTATGCAATAATTAAGCTCTTCGTACTGGTCTGATAATGACTCAACTATCTCTTTTACATTATCTTCCGAGGAAGTTTTTACGAGAACAGTGCCATAATATTGAATACCATTTCCATTTCCGTTCAGCTTCCCATAAACAGATTGTACTTCTATGAGTTCCACCGATTGCGCTTCTTCAATCGCAGTCGTCAAACGCTCTATCATATCCTCGAGCAAATATTTATTTTTTAATGCATATGCACTCATCGTACATATTGTAACAAGTAGCACTACCATTAGGATGATTATAGGTATGATCTTTTTCTTCATTAGTTTTATCCCTTTCACATTATATGTTTTTAGTACCCTTTTATTTTTGTGTTTTCTCCTTCCTTCTCCCATTAATTTTATAAAAATACCGTTTTTCCGTCAAGCCAACTTGCGCGAACGTCGATTTTTTCGCGCAAACGTCGAATCGATACACATATATACTCTAATTCAATATTGTCATAAAAAGAACGACGTTTTAGTGAATTAGAGTATATCTCTCTATCCATTAGTTATTATCTGTTGAATATCCTCTGCCTCAGCCACCACAGACCCTTGTACCATCTGGGCACTACCACCGCCGCGGGCGTTAAGCTCCTCTTTCAGCTTCGTCGCAATCTCCCGGCAATCCTTGTTCTTGCTTCCAATGATGTAATTGTATCCGTCCTTGTCATTCCTTGCAAACACGCCACAGAGACCATCGTGTTTCTCCACCAGCCTATTCACGACATTTCGCATGACCACGGTATCTAGGTCCGTCTCAAACAGCAATACATGTTCCTGTTCTGCAGGAATATCTGCTATCTTGTTTTCCATAATCGTCTGCTTCGCACTCTGTAGCTGTCCCTTCACAGACTGCATTTGCGCTTTTAGCTTCGTCACATGCTCTGCCAGATTATCCTGATTCGTAGTAAGAATTCCTGACAAATCCGAAATAATCTGTGATTTTTTACGGTATTCCTCTAACGCTCGGAAGCCACACAGGAAGCTGATTCTTGCGCCGCCCTTGTAGTTTTGCACTGTCTGAATCTTGAATATGCCGATTTCACCGGTGCGTCTGACATGCGGTGCACAGCAGGCACAGACATCATAGCCTGCGATTTCAACGATTCGAACTGCTCCCTCAATCTCGCTTTTGCTGCGATAATCAAGCTTATCCAACACATCGTTGGAAGGATAGCCTGTTGTAATCTCTACATTTGCAACAATCGCTTCGTTGACTTCCCATTCCAGCTCGCAAATCTGTTCTTTTGTCAACACTCCGTCAAAATCCATCGTTACAATCTGATTGCTTAGATGAAAGCCCACATTGTGATAGCCATATTTGCGATATGCAAGTCCCGAAAACAAATGCTCCCCACTATGTTGCTGCATATTGAAGAAACGGTGCTGCCAGTCGATGACACCCTTGACCAAAGTCCCCTCTGCAAGCGGCTCTGCCATCACATGGGTTATCACATTGTCCTTGATTTGCACATCCCCAACTTCGATTCCATTTAACGTTCCCTTGTCCGGTGTCTGTCCACCCTCTTCCGGGAAGAATAGGGTCTGGTCAAGAATTACCTCATAGAGCGGCTCTTTATTTGGGCATGTATTTGCCCGCTCAACTGCCCTGCACTCCTGTACCTTTGCCTCAAATTCTACTGCGTATGCATCTATATCATATAACTTTTTCGTATTCATACTATTTTCCTTCCGTACCTGTTTACTATTTATTTCTAGTATAACAATTCTTTTGCAAATTTTCATTATCTTTAATATTTCTTAAGGTGTATTTTTCCATATAATGTGGTAGACTTTTCATATGGAAGTGATTACATAGCTAAAAACATTTTATCAATGGGAGAAACGTATGAAAAAATATCGTTATTTAATTCTGGCACTATCCATTATATTGATAGTAGCGTTGTGTGTTTTTCTTGGAAAACCTGTCATGGAATTTATGGTAGACCCTGACAAAATCACGGCCCAGCTTGAAAGCCTCGGCATCCTAGGTCCTGTCGTTTTTATTCTTCTAAACATCGTGCAGGTACTGCTTGCTATCATTCCAGGTGGACCTTTCGAGGTTGCTGCCGGCGCACTCTGGGGACCATTTTGGGGCACCATCATGTGCGATATTGCGATGAGCACAGGCGGCGTGATTACCTTCTTGTTCGCTAGAAAATTCGGCATGAAATTCGTGGAATTGTTTACCACACGGGAAAAAGTCGAGTCCGTGAAATTTTTAAAAGCAAACAAGAAATCCACAACCCTTCTCTTTTTGTTTTTTCTGTTACCCGGAACGCCAAAGGATTTGATGTGTTATGTAGTAGGACTAAGTAACCTCAAGCTTTCCACTTGGATTTGGATTAATGTCATTGGACGTTTTCCTGCAATCCTGCTCTCGGCCCTTGGCGGAAGCGCTCTCGGCGACCAGAAGTACGGTATTGTCATCGCCACAATCGCAGTCATTGTAATCCTTTATTTTGTCGGTTCTTTTGTGTATAGTAAATTCAATAAAGATGACGAAACAGAAGTTTCTGAAGATGTATAGTAAAATTAAACTGCTGACAAATTGCCAGCAGTTTTTAATTGCAATCCGATCACATTCGCGATATAATCTACTCATCTAGTTTGGTCTATTTTCAAGGCACTTCGCCAAAATATCCCAAATATAGAAATAATTGAATATAAAAACACATATCTTGCCGTTGACACGATTAGTTTTTCTGCATATAATAATTATGCAAAGTATTATATTTTGTAATAGAGGTTACGAAGCCTACCAAAATCGTATTAAAGCTGTTACGAAACAGAACAAAATCGGTGTAATAGAGGTTACGAAGCCTACCAAAATCGTTATAATCGCAAAACAGGCAGTTATGCCTGTTTTTTTGTTTATAGGAGGACTAACGATGAAATGGATTACTTTACCCGAAGACTATTTGAACTATCTGCGAACTACTGAACCTCGTATTCCACATTCTGATTATGGAAAGCATCATTTTAAACCCTTTTTTGGCGTACTATTTGAAACAGATACTCTTGTGTACGTAACACAAATTTCATCAGCCAAAGAACGACACAATAAAATGAAACAAATGCTTGATTTTCATAAATTATATGATAAGTCTAATCACAAATTACTTGCCGTTGTTAATTTAAACTATATGTTTCCAGTTCCTAAAGAACTTGTTTCTGATTTAGAATATAGACAAATGGATGATTATCGAGAATTCTCTTCTTCTGAAGAACGAAGCAGATATATTTCATTTCTAAAACTAGAAATGAGATTGATAAATGAATTGAATATT
>CAYPAM010000016.1:0-16651 GCA_964408715.1 uncultured Lachnobacterium sp. | reverse complement strand
TGCAAACTGGCAACCGAACACGTACACTATCAAATATTCTTCTGCTGGTGGCAGTGGTACGGTAAGTCCAACAGTCATGGCCTACGACAAAGAGGGACGTCTGGCAAACAACACGTATTCCAAGAGTGGCTATTATCTGCCAAGCGGTGCAGAATGGATTGATGCAAACGGAAATACGTATGCGAATGGGGAAAGCGTGCTGAATTGGACTGCTGTTGATGGAGCAACAATCACTTTATATGCTAACTGGAAGCCTTCAATTGTAGATATAACAACCGACAAACAGGGAGGCACAGGTGGAACGGATTCCGCTCTGGCGACTTATAATGAGTGTTTTCCAAGTGCGGATGCACCGGTAAGAGATGGATATACGTTTATGGGATATTACACCGAGGAAGATGATATTGCACCAGATGTAACGCTTATGGTTTCGTGTGCGAATTGGACGAATTGTATAAAGAGTGTCAGGCAGAAGAGGTTATTTCTGAGGAGAATATAATAGATTAAAATACGATAGCAGAACGAAGAGCCTTGTTAATTTCAAGGCTCTTTTTATTTCTGCGGAAAGGACACAGATGAAGAAATATAAAAATTTTATACTTATAGCACTGGTAGCACTGGTGGCGAATCACAGTAACCGGAAACGGACAGAGCCTTTACGTGGACGGCGGATGTAATCAGGAGGCTGCCGATGAAGACGAACGTCTGGATGAGGCTACGATGGCATTAAAGAGAGTGGACCACCAGTATATACGTGAGCGTATGGTGCAGTTTAATATTTTGCAAAGTTTTTCGCTTGTAACTTATCAAAATCAGTTGAAAGAACAGAGATTTTTGCTACAATAGTAATGATATATATTTGATATTTATGGAGAAAATCATTGCATGAATTTTATAAATCATCTGATTAATAAATGGAGCACATTAAGCGCAAAGAATAGAAAAATAATAATTGGAATCGTGGCATGCTGTGTGATTTTAATTCTTGCTCTAGTGATTGTCATCGCGAACGGAATGGACAAGCCGGCGGATGGTGGTGGAGAAAACGAAACACAGGTTTCAGAAATAGAGGGTACCGAAAGCGAGAGTAGCGAAAGCGAGGGTACCGAAAGCGAGAGCACAGGGACAGAGGATTCCCAAAACAGCCAAATACCTGGCACGGATACAGAAGAAGTGCCAGAGCCGGGGATAGAAGATGTCATTGATACCGAAGATCCACAACAGCAGAATCATGGTGCTATGAGCCAAGAGTCTGGAACAAAAGTGGAGTTTGAAGAGGTAATTGAGGAAGCCAATAAGAACAGTAATGAGACGCAGGAAATAACCTATGGGATTGACGTGGCGAAATATCAGGGAACCATTGACTGGAAGCAGGTTGCAGAATCCGGAGTGGATTTTGTTATGGTTCGGGTGGGATACCGAACTTTAAAGACTGGGGAGATTGTTGCAGATTCCAACGCAAAATACAATATGCAGGAAGCACAGAAGTATGGAATTAAGGTTGGAGCATATTTTTTTTCAACGGCTGTAACGACGGAAGAAGCAATAGAAGAGGCGGATTGGGTATCGGATTATATTGCAGGATATAAGATTACGTATCCGGTGGCATTTAACTGTGAAGGTTATGAAGATTCCGAGAACAGGCAGTATGGTTTGAGCAAGACACAGCGTACGGATATTGCGTTGGCTTTTTTGAAGCGAATCAGGGAAAATGGCTATTCTCCAATGTTTTACGCCTCAAAGAATGAGATGCAAGCGGATGCAAAATGGGAGATGTCTCGAATCGATACTTTATATAAGGTATGGGTAGCGCAATATCCACAAGTTCCATATCCTAAGACCAGCGCATCTAGTTATTCGGGGGCACATGATATGTGGCAGTATACGAATCAAGGCACCGTTTCGGGAATTGATAAGCCGGTAGATATGAATGTGGCATATTTTGGCTTCCACGCAGAAACAGGCCCGAAGGATGAGAAAAATACAGAAGAAGTAGAGGCGGATGTAGAAGCCCTGATGAATTTTGAAAAGGTGAACGAGACTGTTACTGCGAAGGAAAGCACGAATCTGCGGGATAAGCCGAGTCAGGGCAGCGACAGTAATGTCATGTATACGCTCAAAAATGGTGAGACTGCGACGAGAACGGGAATCAGTGACAGTGGATGGTCCAGAGTGGTTTTCAATGGGAAAACGTATTATGCGGTATCCAGCCTATTGACAACGGATTTGACTGTGAAGGAGCCAGAGACAAAGGAGCCTGTTTCTGAGACAGAGTCGGAAAGTGGTGTGGAGATAAAAACACAGTTTACAGAAGTAAACGAGCAGGTGACGGCGAAGGACATAGTGAATCTTAGAACGTTGCCAAGTATTTCAAATGAGAATTCACAAGTGGTAGCGCAGCTGACAAATGGTGAGATAATCACACGAACAGGAATTAATACAGACTTGGGATGGTCTAGAGTGGAATATAATGGACAAGTGTTATATTGTATAAGTAGTTATCTTACAGTAATCGAGGAAGAGGTTAAAGAAACATGAGATATGTAAAGGCAGAGCATCTTGAGAAGGGCATGGTTATCGTATACACTTTGTACGATAGCTGCGAGAATGTTTTATTAAATGCAAATAAGAAGTTAACACAGCAATATATTAATCGTATTCAGCGAATGGATATTCCGGGATTGTATGTGTTTGAAGATGATGAGATTGAAACTCATCCACCGATTGTATCGGAAACAACCAGAATTCAGGCAATTAGGAGTTTGAAGAAACTCAATATTGACGAGTGTATCTTTGTTGCAAATGCTATTGTGGACGAAATCAGAGAGTGCGAGTCTATTGTCATTGAGACGATGCGTATATCCAGTTATGATAATTATACTTATACACACAGTGTCAATGTAGACATATATTCGGTTATTCTGGGTGTGGCTTTAGGAATGACAGATGATGAGTTGAAGAAGTTGTCTCAGGCAGCATTGTTACACGACATTGGTAAAACCTGTTTACCGGTAGAATTATTAAATAAACCCGGTAAACTGACTCCGGAAGAATATGAGGAAGTGCAGAAGCATTCCCGTTATGGATATAATCTGCTGAAAAATAATCAAGACATCTCATCTGTAACAAGAAACGCTATACTTTCTCATCATGAGAATGAGGATGGTACAGGATATCCAAGAAATCTTCCTGCGGAGAAGATTCATAAGTTTGCTAAGATTATTCATATAGCAGATGTATATGATGCTCTTACCACCAAGCGTGTGTACAAAGATGCTATGAATCCGGCATATGCATTGGAATACCTTATGGCACAGGCAGGAAGTATGTTTGATAAAGATATGGTGGCAACCTTTATGCAGTATATTGCACCATACCCATTGGGTGTAACAGTAGAGCTGTCCAATGGAAAGCATGCAGTGGTTGTCCAGACCAACAGAGAGATGTTAAGTCGTCCAACGGTACGTTTGTTTGATGGAACAATGATTGATTTGATGGAGCATTTGGATGTGACCATTACAAATATGGTAACCACATTTAACTAGACAAAGTATGAAAGGCAGGAATTGAATGAAATGAGTGAAGTATTTGAAAAATTACAGGTATATTTAGATAAGTCTTATGCTTATCGCGTGGCACTTACGATGCTAAGCTGGGATAACAGCACAGAAGCTCCAAAGGAGGCGATTGAACTTACTTCTAAGGCTTTGGGGATTTTGTCAGGAGAGCATTACAATACCATAATCAATGATGAAGTGAAGTCGCTTTTGCAGCAGCTTTCCACAGAAGAAGAAAATGCCAAACTGACCACCTATGAAAAGGCAATTGTAAAGAACCTGAATAAGGAATATCGCAATCTGGAAGCGATTCCTGCCGACGAATTTCAGGAATATGAGATGCTCTTGGCTAAGGCATATCCAGTATGGGAAGAAGCGAAAACGACCAACAATTACAGCATTTATGCGCCTGTTCTGGCAGAGATTATTGCATACAATAAGAAGTTTGCGCAGTACAAGCAAAAGGAAGGACAGAAGCTATACGATGTGTTGCTGGATGAGTACGAAGAAGGCTTTACAATGGATATTCTGGATGAATTCTTCCATCAGCTAAGAGAAGCCTTGGTGCCACTTGTAGCACAGATTCGACAGAAGCCGGACTTTATATCTCAAGACTGTCTGCGTAAGACCTATGATATTGAGCAACAGAAGCGATTGAGTCATTTTATTGCAGGGTATATCGGTTTTGATTTTAATCGTGGTGTAATGGCTGAGAGTGCACATCCTTTTACAACCAATCTGCATAACCATGATGTGCGTATTACGAACCATTATCAGGAGAATAAGTTAGAGGATGCGATTTTCTCTGTGATTCATGAGGGCGGTCATGCGCTATATGAGATGGATATTGATGATGAGATTACACTTAGCCCAATCGGTGGGGGAACGTCCATGGGAACCCACGAATCACAGTCGCGTTTCTATGAGAATAACATCGGAAGAAGTATGGAATTCTGGAAGCCACTGTATGCAAAGGTGCAGGAATTCTTCCCGGAGGAGATGAAGGATGTGTCTCTGGATGAATTCTATAAAGCAATCAACTATGCGGCTCCAAGCTTGGTGCGCACGGAAGCAGATGAGCTTACCTATCCGTTCCACATTATGATTCGTTATGAAATCGAGAAGATGATTTTCGATGGCGACGTAGATGTCAATGACCTTCCACGAATCTGGAATGAAAAGTACGAAGAGTATTTGGGTGTGACTCCACAGAATGATGTAGAAGGTATTCTGCAGGACATGCATTGGGCTGGTGGAAGCTTTGGCTACTTCCCATCCTATGCGCTGGGTAGTGCAATCGCGGCACAGCTATTCCATTATATGGAGGGTGTTATGCCAATTAAGCAATACTTAGAGGAAGGCAATCTGTCACCAATCCGTGAGTTTTTAAAGGAGCATATCCACCAATATGGTGCCTCAAAGAATACACAGGAATTACTACAGGATACCGTCGGTGAGACCTTCAATCCAAAGTATTATATCGAGTATCTTACCGAGAAATACACAAAATTGTACGAATTATAAATACAAATAATACAAAACAAGCCCTATGTACCAGAAAGAATTTCTTTCAAGTACATGGGGCTTTTGTATTGCATAAGGATTATACGCCGACGAGATATTTACGCAGTTCATCGAGATATAATTCGCCGATATTGCTTAGCTTGGCACCTTTGTGCCTGATATATCCGATACGCATTTTCTCAGATTCCTTTAGGGGGATGGCTACATAGTCAGAGCCATTCAATTCCTCGCAGATGATACCGGAGCAGAGCGTGTAAGCGTCTAGACCGACCATAAGATTGAGTACGGTTGCACGGTCATCGGTTTTGATTACCTTTCGATAGTCTAAGGTGCTGTGGTTCTCTTCTGCGAAGTGGAAGGAGTTATTTTTGCCCTGTTCAAAGGCGATACAAGGATATTCCTTCAAATCCTCAATCGAAAGCAGGGGACTATTTGCTAACGGATGCTCTTTCCACAGATATACATAGGTGTCGCAGAGATAGAGCGGCTCGAATACCAGACCATATTCTTTGAACAGCTTGGTAAGAATCGGTTCATTAAAATCACTCAGGTAGAGAATTCCTAATTCGCTTTTCATGTTCTTTACATTTTCGATGACCTCAGAGGTTTTGGTCTCATGTACAGCAAATTCGTATTCGTCCATACCGATTTTTTTGATGAGTTCTACAAATGCCTTGACGGCAAAGGAGTAGTGCAGCATGGAGACGGAAAACTTCTTTTTGGATTCGGCCGTTAGATAACGATTCTCAAGGAGCTGATATTGCTCCACAATCTGTCTGGCGTAGCCGATGAATTCTTCGCCTTCGGGTGTAACTATGATGCCGCGGTTGGAGCGAATGAAGATAGAGATGCCAGCCTCGGCTTCTAGGTCTTTGACGACGGAAGAGAGGTTCGGCTGGGATACATAGAGCTTCTTGGCAGCCTCGTTCATGGATTTAGAATCTGCGATGGTAATAACCTGTTGTAATTGTTGTAGGGTCATGAGGTTCCCTTTCTTATGGTAGATACTTGTATGGTGTTGTTAGTAAAAACATATAGTTGCTTAGATATTATAATAAATTGCAGTTTGAAAATCAATATTTGTTATAAATAATATTTATAACCAGACATAAGGAGAATATATTAGCCAATAACGAATGTTGTATGTATAATACGATATGTGGATGGCACTTGAAAGTGTTTTACGGCATACCACAGATGATAAGAAAGGAGACGACCTATGAGATATCAGTCATCTACCAATATGATGAATATGACAACCATGATGAGCATGTGCATGCGTTCTATGATGCAGATGTGTAGTTTTGTGCGCCGAGATTCCGTAGGGGTTGCTTCTTGTTAGAATGAATGAAACACTATGGGCGGGCGCTGATGCGTCCGCTTTTTTTGCGTCATAGGAAATTCCCATGACGCAAAAAGCGCTCCGCTAAGGATGCGCACCTCGCGGAGAGGCATTAGAAGGAGAGTATATGATTCGTTTTGAAAAATTAACCAAAACATATGAGACGACGGCAGGAAAAATACATGCGTTGTCAGAAATCGATTTACATATTGAGAAGGGATGCATCTTCGGTGTGATTGGGTCCTCCGGAGCAGGGAAGTCCACATTGGTAAGATGTATGAACCTGTTGGAGCGACCAACGTCGGGAAAGGTATACTTTGACGAGGTAGAATTGACGGCATTGTCTACGGCGCAGCTTCGACAGATGCGAAGAAAAATCAGTATGATTTTTCAGCAGTTTAATCTGCTAGAGCAAAGAGATGCTTTGGGAAATGTATGTTACCCATTGGAGATTGCAGGTGTATCGAGAAAAGAAGCAAGTCAAAAGGCGAAGGAGCTGTTGCAGCTTGTGGGACTTAAGGACCGAATGCATAGCTTTCCGGCACAGCTTTCCGGAGGGCAGAAGCAGCGTGTGGCAATTGCAAGAGCGTTAGCAACAGACCCGGATGTCCTGCTGTGTGATGAGGCAACGAGTGCGCTTGACCCGGGAACAACCAGAGCGATTCTTGATTTGCTAAAAAGCATCAATGAGAAGCTGGGGGTTACGATTGTGGTAATCACCCATGAGATGCGGGTTGTAGAGCAGATATGTGATAAGGTAGCAGTGATTCATGATGGAGAGCTGGTTGAGACTGGCGAAGTAAAAGAGATTTTCTTAAAACCGCAGTCCAAGGTGACACAGAAGCTGCTGTTTCCAAAGAAGGAGGAATATGAGCCTTCGGACAATCAGCGTATTTTCCGATTATCCTTCGATGGACAGTCTTCCAACGAACCTGTGATTGCGAATCTGGTGCTGGAATGTCAGGCGAAGGTTAATATCTTAGGTGCAAGCACAGAGGATATTGGCGGAAGAGCCTATGGACAGATGCTCATTGCCATTCCGGAAGACGAGATGAAGATTGCACGAGTGAAGAATTATCTGGAAGAAATCGGAGTGTATGTAACGGAGGAGGAGAACAAATGGAAATAAGTCAGTTAATTCAAATCATGGCGGGAGGCATATGGGAAACCTTGTATATGACAGTCACCTCTACGGTGTTGGCATATGTCTTTGGAATTCCGCTAGGAGTTATTCTTTTTATTACGGATAAGGATGGAATCGCAGAAAATGGCCTTGTAAATAAGGTGTTAGGAATTATTGTAAACCTGCTTCGCTCGGTTCCATTTATCATTTTATTAGTAGCAATCATGCCGTTTACAAGATTGGTAGCAGGAACAACCATCGGCTCTACCGCGACCATTGTTCCGCTCGTTGTAGCGGCAACCCCTTTTGTGGCGCGCATGGTGGAATCTTCTCTTAAGGAGGTAAATGGCGGCGTTATTGAAGCTGCCCTCTCTATGGGGTCAAGCAACCTGCAGATTATTACGAAGGTACTTCTGCCTGAAGCAAAGCCATCTCTGATTGTGGGAAGTACCATTGCAATCACAACCATCCTTGGCTATTCGGCGATGGCGGGCTTCGTTGGCGGCGGTGGCTTAGGCTCTATCGCAATCAATTATGGTTATTACCGATACCAGGAGGACATCATGCTGATTACGGTGGTTTTACTCGTAATCGTAGTGCAGATATTCCAGGAAGCCGGTATGAAAATCGCCAGCGGAACGGACAAACGAAAACGCTAGGTGGATGTAAAGAGGCATGGATGCCGTGAAATGAAAACAAAAAATATATAAGAAAAGAGGATAAAAACATGAAAAAGAATTTATTAAAAACAATTAGCTTAGGACTTGCAGCAGTACTTTGCTGTGGATTACTCGTAGGATGTGGTGGAAATACCTCGGACGACAAAACCATTCGAATCGGTGCTTCTCCATCTCCACATGCAGAGATTTTAGAGCAGGTGAAGGCAGAGGTAGAGGCTAAGGGATATACCTTAGAAATTGTAGAGTATAACGATTATGTGATTCCAAACACAGCGGTGGAGCAGGGCGAATTGGATGCGAACTTCTTCCAGCACAAGCCTTATCTGGATAATTTCAATGAAGAAAATGGAACCAATATCGTATCTGTAGCAGCCATTCATTTTGAACCACTTGGAATCTATTCCTCCAAGGTAGAGGCGGTGTCTGAAATTGGAGAAGGCGCAATCATCGGTGTTCCAAATGATGCAACCAACGAAGCAAGAGCGCTTCTTCTGTTAGAAGCCAATGGACTTATCACCTTAAAAAAAGGTACTGGTGTGAATGCGACAGTTAACGATATCGTTGATAACCCATTGAAGCTTGAAATCAAAGAAATCGAAGCAGCACAGCTTCCTCGTTCTCTTCAGGATTTGGATGCGGCAGTTATCAATGGTAACTATGCGATTTCTGGAGGACTTCAGGTTGCAGATGCAATTGCTGTAGAAGAAAATACATCCGTAGCAGCGGAAACCTATGCCAATATTGTTGCTGTAAAGAGCGGAAATGAAAACAACGAGAAGATTCAGGTGTTAATCGAAGCACTTCAATCGGAAGCAGTAAGAGCATACATCGAAGCAAATTATGCAGGAGCTGTTGTACCGGTATTCTAAATAGGAAGATTTTTATATTGGATTCAGTATAAGATTATGATATGATAACTTCATAGACATTAAGAATCAGATGTCTTGCCTGGATGGGCAAGACATCTTTTTCGTATGTTATTCGAATGCACAGGTGTTGTAGAATAGAACTATTAGCAGGAAAAGGAATCGTTGTAGTAGTATGAGCGAAGAATTGCAGAAGCTATCCGAGAAAGAAAAACTTCATATCTCTGTTCGAAACCTTGTGGAATTCATTTTTCGAGAAGGCGATATTGACAATCGCAGTGGACGTGTGCCAAGTGCGGATGCGATGATGGAAGGAAGTCGTCTGCACCGTAAGATTCAGCAGTCAATGGGACCGGGTTATCAGGCAGAGGTACCACTGAAATATGTGCTAGAGACCAGCTTGTATCAGCTTACGATAGATGGACGAGCAGACGGGATATTCACCAATGATGACGGAATGGTAGTCATTGATGAGATTAAGGGTGTCTATAAGAATCTGGATCATCTACAGCAGCCGATTTATGTGCATCAGGCGCAGGCATGTGTATATGCGTATATTTTTGCGCTACAGAACAGCCTAGAGCAGATTGCAGTGCAGATGACGTACATCAATCTGGATATTGAGACGATGAAGTATTTCCAGCAGGAATTTACCTTTGCAGAGCTGGAAGAATGGTTTATGGATTTAATCGATAAATACAAGAAGTGGGCAGATTTCCAGTGCGAATGGCACAAGGTGCGACAGGAATCCATTCATGGTTTAGAGTTCCCATTTGAATATCGGGAAGGGCAGAAGCAATTGGTTTCGGATGTGTATCGCACGATTCGTCGAAGAAAGACCCTTTTTATTCAGGCACCAACAGGTGTCGGGAAAACAATTTCTACGATTTTTCCGGCGGTAAAGGCGGTTGGAGAGAAGCTTGCCGACCGCATCTTCTATCTAACGGCAAAGACCATTACGGCTACCGTGGCAAAGGATACGTTTCAGCTATTACGAGAGCATGGATATAAAGCGAAGACGATTCAATTGACCGCAAAGGAGAAGCTGTGTCCTTGCGAGGAGATGGAGTGTAATCCTGTGCATTGTCCATATGCGAAGGGGCATTTTGACCGCGTGAATGATGCTGTGTATGAGCTGCTTCAAAAGAGCGATATGTTTACGCGAGATGAGATACTAGAGCAGGCAATGAAGCATCAGGTATGTCCATTCGAGATGAGCCTGGATGTGTCATCATGGGTGGACAATATCATATGCGATTATAATTATGTATTTGACCCGAATGTATACCTGAAGCGTTTCTTTCAGGAGGGCGTCAAGGGTGACTATATCTTTCTGGTAGATGAGGCGCATAATCTTGTAGAACGTGCGAGAGAGATGTATAGTGCTTCCATTTATAAAGAGGATTTTCTGGAAGTAAAGCGCATCATGAAACCGTACAGCAAAAAAATCGAGCGTTTATTAGAGAAATGCAATAAGATTTTGCTGGAATATAAGAGGGAGTGTGTAAGTTATACGATTCACGAGCATACAGGGAATCTGACACTTTCACTTATGAATCTGGCGTCGGAGTTGGATGATTTCCTACAGGCACCGATGGAATTTGCCGGGAAGAAGGAAGTACTCGACTTCTACTTTGCAGTGCGCAATTACTTAAGCGTGGAAGAGAATCTGGATGAAAAATACCAGATATACAGTGAGATTCAAGAGGATGGACGATTCATGCTCAAGCTGTTCTGCGTTGACCCGTCGGGACGCTTGCAACAGTGTATCAATAAGGGGAATTCGTGCGTATTCTTCTCGGCAACCTTGCTTCCAATTCAGTATTACAAGAGTCTGCTTAGCACAGACCCGGATAATTATGCGATATATGCGGAGACAACCTTCAAGGAAGACCAGCGGTTGCTCCTGTTTGGAAACGATGTAAGCACAAAATACACAAGACGAAATGACAAGGAGTTCCGTCGTATCGCGGAATATATCGTAAAGACCATTCATTGCAAAAAGGGCAATTATATGGTGTTTTTCCCTTCGTATCGTCTCATGCAGCAGGTGTATGAGGAATTCTTGGAATTAGATGCCGGTCGTGCGCAGTCTATATGTCAGGAAAGCGGTATGCGAGAGGAGGCTAGGGAAGCGTTTTTGCAGAGCTTTGAGGAGGAATATGATACCTCGTTTGTGGCATTTTGCGTTATGGGTGGAATCTTTAGCGAAGGCATCGACCTTACCAATGACAGATTGATTGGTGCAATCGTGGTAGGAACAGGTCTGCCACAGATTAGTAATGAGAGGGAGATACTTAAGAATTACTATGATGAAATATCGCAAAACGGATTTGACTATGCGTTTCGTTTTCCGGGCATGAATAAAGTCCTCCAGGCGGCCGGACGTGTAATCCGAACGACGGAGGACCATGGAATCATGTTACTATTGGATGAGCGTTTCTTACAGTCGGATTATCAGCCGCTGTATCCACGTGAGTGGAAAACGCGTAAAACCTGCAATGTCAATACCGTAGAGCAAGAGGTCTTAGACTTCTGGGAGAAGCTTTAGGAACTCTTCCGTAGAAGCGGAGATTGGGAAGGTGGAGTTGACAGATGCAACCATCTGGCGCATTGGCATCTTCTCCTTCGTTTTCAGAATGAACAGATCCTTGTCCTCTTGTGTAAGACAATAATCCGGGATGAACGCAATACCAAGTCCGATACGGGCAAGGTCAATCAGCAGGTCGTTGCTATTTAGCTCAATTTCAGGAACGAGCTCCAGCTGATGCTGAATGAACAGGTTATGTAAGAATTCGCTGGTGGTACTCTGACGACTCAGCATCATGATTGGGTGTGCCTTTAATTCCTCAAAGGAAACTTCGCGATTCTGCAAATCATAATGTGAAGGATTTGCAATGAATACATCATGGAAGTTCGCAATCGTCTTCTGGATATAGTCGTGATTTAAGTGCGAATTTGGGAAATTGGTAATAATCAAATCTACCTTACGCTGGTCCAGAAGCTCCACACACTGAATGGATGTCGCGTTGGTGACCTTGATAGGAACATTTGGAAACTTCTCATGGAATTCCTTTAGATAAGGAATGAGGAAGTAGCGGCAGATGGTGTCGCTTGCTCCGATATGAAGTTGTCCGAGTCCTAAGGTGCCGGAATCAAGGAGCTGGCTTTCCCCACGCGCAATCAGGTTCATGGCAGGCTCGATATGCTTTAATAAAAGGCTGCCTGCTGGTGTAAGCTGTACCTTTTTGGTGCTTCGGATGAAAAGAGATTGTCCCAATTTCTTTTCCAGAGTTTTGACAGACTGGCTAACGGCAGACTGTGAGATGTAAAGCTTCTTGCTGGCTTCGGAAAAGCTTAAGGAAGAAGCAACGTAATAGAACACTTTGTAAAGTTCATAATTGATATCCATAAGTGACCTCTTTTAATCATTAATATGGTTATAAATGTCAGTTATCATTATAAGGCGCGCTTATAAACGTGTCAACAATAATTAATATATAATAGGTGAGTTAGATGAAAAAAACAATTACAGGAGTGCTGGGAGGAGTGGTTCTTGGGGTAGCCCTGATAGCACTTGTACTTTTTATATTCAGTTTTCAATCAGTCGGCAGTGCGGGAAGAGGACAAAAGCCTTCTGAGAGTGTATCCGAATCCGTTGAACAGACCGAGACCGAGGCGGAAACAGAAACCGAATGGCCGACTGAGACGGAAACCGAAGCTGAGAGCGAAACGGAGTCAGAGATGGTTACGGAGACCGAATCAGAATCTGAGACGGAAACAGAAACTGAGACAGAAAGTGAGTCTGAAACGAACAGCGAATCTGAAATGAACAGTGAGTCTGAAAAGAACAGCGAAACAGAGACAGATATCCCTTATTATATCAAGGTCAATCGTGCGGCAAATTGCGTCACGATATATACAAAGGATGAAACAGGAGCATATACCGTGCCATATAAGAGTATGATATGCTCGGTGGGACTCAACAATCGTACGCCATTAGGCACCTATAAGATTTCAGAGAAGTATAAGTGGCGTAAGCTTTTTGGAGACGATGTGGATGTATATGGTTATTACACAACGAGAATTGTAGGACACATTCTGTTTCATTCTGTACCATATACCGCAAAATCCAATGATATGCTATGGGAAAATCAATACAATCGTCTCGGCTCTCCTGCCTCTAAGGGGTGCATACGCTTGTCCGTGGCAGATGCGAAATGGATCTATGATAATTGTCGTGCGGGAACAATCGTGGAGATCTATGATGACGCGGAAAATCCGGGGCCATTAGGAAGACCAGAGGCAATCAAGATTGGCGATGGCAGCCCATATGCAGGCTGGGACCCAACTGACCCGGATGTAAACAATCCATGGCTTTTGGGCAAGGTGACAATCAGTGGTGTCAAGAATATGACAATTGAGCGAGGCGATGATGTTGATATCGTTACACATGTGTCTGCAACAGATGTAGATGGATTGACGCTTCCGGTAAGTGTAAGCACGTTGCTAGATGTTCGGACTGCCAATAAGTATAACGTCATCTATACTGCAACGGGTGTGACAGGAAAGAGTGCGACAGCGACGGCGATGATAACGGTAAAGGATACAATCAAACCAGTGCTTACATGGAAGAGTGGACAGATGACGCTGGTGATAAATGATGAGACAGAGCAGCCAGGAAGCTTAGTACAGACACTCCTGACGGCTTATGATATGGACAGCCAGGGAAGAACCTCTGCAATAGATACATCTAGCATAGTGGTGGATACAAGTGCGCTTGAAAAGGCGATGAGTGCGAAGGCCTATGGAACCTATACCTGTCAGGCTTACGCGACAGATGCAAGTGGAAACAAATCGAATACCTTGCCAGTAATAGTGGTGTATGAACAGCCGGAAGAACCAAGCGAGACCGAGTCTTTGGAGGGAACGGAAGGTGTAGAAGAATCCGAAGGTATGGAAAGCGCAGAGAAGACGGCTTAGATAAATCCAGCTTATAAAATAAATTAAATATATTAATTTTGCTAATCACACCAGTCGTGTTATACTAAGTTAAAATTAGTAAAAATATGAATTTTCACAAGAATAGTTGGAGGAAAATTATGAGTAATGTACGTCGTGTTTACGTAGAGAAAAAACCTGATTTTGCCGTAAAAGCAAAAGAGTTAAGAGAAGAGGTAAAGAACTACCTTGGTATCAAGACAGTAACAAATGTACGTGTGTTAATTCGTTATGATATCGAAAATATTTCCGATGAAACCTACAAGAAAGCATTAATGACTGTATTTTCAGAGCCACCAGTAGATGACATCTACGAGGAGAGCTTCGAATATGGGGATGCACATGTTTTTTCCGTAGAGTATTTACCGGGACAGTTCGACCAGAGAGCAGACTCTGCGGAACAGTGCGTAAAGCTGCTTAACGAAACCGAAGAACCAATTATTCGTAGTGCGACTACATATGTATTAGAAGGCGTTCTTACAGAGGAAGAATTCGCAGCAGTAAAGAAGCACTGCATCAACCCTGTAGACTCTCGCGAAATCGGATTAGAAAAACCAGAAACCTTGGTACAGAATTTCGAGGACCCAGCAGATGTTATTATCTTTGATGGTTTTATTGATATGCCGGAAGATAAACTACAGGAACTGTATGATTCCTTAAATCTTGCTATGACCTTTAAGGATTTCCTTCACATCCAGAATTACTTCAAGGGTGAAGAGCATAGAAATCCATCTATGACAGAAATCCGTGTATTAGACACCTACTGGTCTGACCACTGCCGTCATACAACCTTCTCAACAGAGCTTACGGATGTGAAGTTTGACGATGGTTTTTACCGTGCTCCAATTGAAGCAACCTATGAAGATTACTTAAATACACATAAAGAGATGTACAAGGGCCGTGATGACAAGTTCGTATGCTTAATGGACCTTGCGCTTCTTGCAATGAAACGTCTTAAAGCAGAGGGAAAGCTTGCAGACCAGGAAGAATCAGATGAAATCAATGCCTGCTCTATCGTTGTGCCGGTTGAAGTAGATGGCGTAACAGAAGAGTGGCTTGTAAACTTCAAAAACGAAACACATAACCATCCAACAGAAATCGAACCATTCGGTGGTGCAGCTACCTGTCTTGGTGGTGCCATCCGTGACCCATTGTCAGGACGTACTTATGTATATCAGGCAATGCGTGTGACTGGTGCGGCAGATCCAACCGTATCTGTAAAAGAAACTATCTCAGGAAAGCTTCCACAGAAGAAACTGGTTCGTGAAGCAGCCCATGGTTATAGCTCATATGGTAACCAGATAGGTCTTGCAACTGGTTATGTAAAAGAAGTATACCATCCAGATTATGTAGCAAAACGTATGGAAATCGGCGCTGTTATGGGTGCTGCTCCAAGACGTGCGGTACAGAGATTAACTTCTGACCCAGGAGATAAGATTATCCTCCTTGGTGGACGTACAGGTCGTGATGGTATCGGTGGTGCTACTGGTTCTTCAAAAGCACACAACACAGAATCTACAGCTGTTTGTGGTGCAGAAGTACAGAAAGGTAACCCACCTACAGAACGTAAAATTCAGAGATTATTCCGTCGTGAAGAAGTTTCTTACATTATCAAGAAATGTAATGACTTTGGTGCAGGTGGTGTATCCGTAGCAATCGGTGAACTTGCAGATGGTCTTCGCGTACAGTTAGATAAAGTTCCAAAGAAATATGCAGGTCTGGATGGTACAGAGCTTGCGATTTCTGAATCACAGGAACGTATGGCATGTGTGATTGCTCCTGAAAACGTAGAGCAGTTCCTTGCATATGCAAATGAAGAAAACTTAGAAGCAATCGAAGTAGCAGAAGTTACTGCAGCCCCAAGACTTGTACTTGTTTGGAGAGGAAAAGAAATCGTAAATCTTTCCCGTGCATTCCTTGATACAAACGGTGCACATCAGGAAGCAAAAGTTGCAGTAGATATGCCAGTAGAAGCTGACAACTACTTTAACAAGATTAACACTCCAGCAGTAGCAGAAGCGGTAGCAAATGGGGATATGAAAGCTGCATGGCTTGCAGAGCTTGCAGACCTTAATGTTTGTTCACAGAAAGGTCTTGTAGAAATGTTTGACGGCTCTATCGGAGCAGGTAGCGTTTACATGCCTTATGGTGGAAAATATCAGCTTACAGAAACACAGAGCATGGTAGCAAAACTTCCAGTTCTTACAGGAAAATGCGATACCGTAACCATGATGTCATATGGTTTCGATCCATATTTAAGCTCATGGAGCCCATACCATGGTTCTGTATACGCAGTACTTGAATCCCTTTCTCGTATCGTAACCGCTGGTGGTGATTACAAGAAAGTACGTTTCACATTCCAGGAATATTTCCGCAGAATGGGTGAAGATCCAAAACGTTGGAGCCAGCCAGTAGCTGCACTTCTTGGTGCTTTCAACGCACAGATGGGCTTTGGACTTCCATCTATCGGTGGTAAAGACTCTATGTCTGGTACCTTCAATGACATCGACGTACCACCAACACTTGTTTCTTTCGCAGTAGACGTAGCAAAAGAAGCT
>CAYPAM010000015.1:0-17029 GCA_964408715.1 uncultured Lachnobacterium sp. | reverse complement strand
AATGCAGGTGCTTTTTTGAATATTATGCTGACAAAAGAAGATTTACTAGTATGTACCACACCACCGAATATAAAGGATGTGTCTTTGGAATTATATAAAGAATTTGCAGAAGAATACCTTATTGGAAAAGTATTTCACTATTCGTTTTTAGATGGAACAGAATTAGATGTGGAATTTACTGAATGGGGTATTTATCATATGTTGGGTATTCAGCATATAGATTGTAAAATCACTTGAAATTAAGGATAAAGATGGAACTGTGATTGATGCAGTTTCCTATGAATTTATTTTAGAAGAATAGAAAAAGTTCCAGTACTTATTTGTGCAAGGAAGATAATAGGTTTAGGAGCTTTTTGTTTATAATTCTGCAAGTATATTATATAATGAACACAGAATTTCAAAGGCAGGTGAAGTTTATGGGAAAGATTGAAAATTTAGATAAATATACTGCCGAGTGTGATAAATAAAGAAGTGGTAAAAATGAAAAATACTCTTTTTACAGGAAGTATTTGGCGTATATGATGATGAAATAAAAAACATTCATAGCGGCTTAGACATGTATTGAAATACTGGTGTTTCCGAGATAAACTTGTTTTAGGTCGTCTTTTTATTCGAAGAGATGCAGTACGAAGGATTCTCGCAGGAGGAGATTGAGATTTTTGAAAAACTAAATGAAAAGCGCAACCAAAATATTCGAAACGCTTTGAAGTAAATGCATATTTTGCGAGAAAACTACAGATACTTCCCTTGTACTAATTTGTTCAAGGGAGGTATTTTTATGTCACAATTATCCGAAAAAGAACTTGCGTCTATTCAGGAATGTCTTGCAGACGAGGACCTTTTAGTGAAAAAATTCAAGATGCTCGCAGAGCATGCAACCAATGAGCAGGTGAAATCCAAAATGATGGAAATCTCTGAGAAACATCAGAAACATTTCAATGAGCTTTACTCAAAATTATCATAGGAGGATACGCACATGCCAGCAATCTATACAGAAAAAGAAATCTTAGGAGATGCGCTTTCTACACAGAAGGCTACTACCGAATTATTTAACAAGGTATCAAACGAATGTGTACACGAGGATGTTCGCGAGGTTATGCTCGACATCTTAGAAGAGGAGCACGAAATCCAGCAGGACGTATTCATCATGATGCATGAGCAGGGCTTATACCCAACTCCGGCAGCAGATGAGAAGAAGGTGCAGCAGTTGAAACAGCAGTACCAGCAGTGTGCAAAATCCTGTGGATGTGAATAATGCTTAGAAGGATCCCCTTGCCAGGCAAATCTGGCGAAGGGGATTTTGAAATTGAGTCTTGAAATCGGCAGATTGTGGGGTAATATATATAATTAAAGTTAGGTAAAACATCATGAGAAAGAAGGCGTTCATATGAACCACGATCTTACAAAGGGAAATCCACGCACGGTTCTTTGGAAATTCTGTCTTCCGCTATTTGGAAGCATTATTTTCCAGCAATTATATAATATCGCTGATAGCCGGATGGTTGCAACAACGCTTTCGTTGTATTTTTACAGGAGACGTTTCGTGGTTGCCCTTACATAGTTTTTCGTGTAAAATATTTATTAGGATTACCTGGGGAGGTAAATTATGGGACAATTGGTATTAGTAGTTGATGATTCGGGGCTGAATCTAAGGGTGGCGATGAACATCCTAAAGGATGACTTTGATGTGGTTTGTGCAAACTCGGGGGAAGCGGCATTTGAACTTATGAAAAAGAGACTGCCGGATTTGATTTTGCTGGATTTACATATGCCGGGGATGGACGGATTTGAGGTCATGGAACGCATGAAGGAAGACCCGGCGCTAAAGGATATTCCGGTGGTTTTACTGACGGCGGACAATGACCGGGACAACGAGGTGCGCGGATTTGAGCTTGGTGCGATGGATTTTATCACGAAGCCTTTTGTCGACCAGATTATGCTTCAGCGCGTAGGACGTATCTTAGAGCTGACACGTCTGCAGAAGTTCTTGAAAAAAGAAGTGGAAGAGCAGACTCAGGTAGCGGAGGAGCGTAGACGACAGGTGGAGCAGCTATCCGAGGAGGTCATGAAGACCCTCGCGAATACCATCGACGCGAAGGACAAGTACACCAATGGTCATTCTGTGCGTGTGGCTGTCTATTCGAAGGAGATTGCGAAGCGATGCGGCAAGTCTAAAAAAGAACAGAAGGATATCTATCATATGGGTCTCCTTCATGATATTGGAAAAATCGGTGTCCCAGACACCATTATTAATAAAAGGGACAAATTGACAGATGAGGAATATGCGGCGGTTCGTCAGCATCCCGAAATCGGCAGTGATATCTTAAAGACCATCGAGCAGATTCCGGACATCATGGCGGGTGCGAGATGGCATCACGAGCGTTATGATGGACATGGCTATCCGGATGGACTTAAGGGAACACAGATTCCGGAGGCAGCACGTATTATCGGTGTTGCAGATGCTTATGATGCGATGACATCCAAGCGAAGCTATCGTGACGTGCTTCCACAGGAGGTAGTTCGCTCTGAGCTGGAACAAGGAAAAGGCACGCAGTTCGACCCGTTTTTTGCAGAAGTCATGATTCAGATGATTGATGATGATATTCGCTATACGATGCGAGAAAAGGAATTCCTTCCGCGGTAAGTCCCTTCATTGAGGTTGATTATGAAAAAAAGAATTGTACAGGCATTATTGATTTTTGCCATGGCAGCAGGGCTGCTGGTGGGCTGTGAGAACGCCGGCAATGGTTCGCAAAATGGCACAGGCGAAGAGACTTCGGATGGCGTTTCAGATAAGTTGGATGACAATGCAGACGATACCGAAATCGTATACGAGGATGTGAAGGGATATCTGGAAAATGATGAGGTGTTCGTCGTGGGTGTGGAACAGTTGCCATATACCGAGGAAGAGATTTTCGAGCAGTTATTTAGTCTGAAGAATCGTATCGAGATAGATATTGATATCACGGATGAGGAGCTTTCAAATCTACAGAAGGATTATGAGAAATATGCCAATCAAGGCTCTAAGTCGCCAATTTATCGAGAGGCAGCTATGAATATTACCATCTGTACGTCAAAGGATGAGTACACCTATCATATCCCAAATATTGGCGTGCGTATGAAGGGGAATACCTCTCGCAATAGCTTTTACAGTGAGGAGACCGGACAATATAATTTCATTCATCTTCGCGTCAAATTCATGGATGGAGACTTTGCAACGCTTGAGAATCTGGAGCTGAAATGGAATCGTAATGATGATAATACATATGTCCGCGAGCTGTATGCGTATGATATGTACCGGGAATTTGGAATTTTGGCACCGCATGTAAATCTTGCTTCGACGGATTTTGGCGGAGTCCATCAGGGTGTATTTAATATCTATGAGCCGGTCGATAAGAATTTTATTGAGAAAAACGTAGCCGAGGAGGATCAGGACGGAGACCTCTACAAGTGTGGTTGGACCTGGACAGGTGCGAATCTGACTACCAGTTGTACGATTGGGATTGAAGATGAAGAAAAGGGCGAGTTTTACAACTATGACTTAAAGAACAACAAGAAGACTTCAAACCATGAATTGATGAAGAATCTGATTGCGGTGCTGAACAAGAGAAATGTCACGAAGGAAGAAATCGCAGACGTGGTGGATATCGATAATTTCCTGACCTTTGCAGCAGTCTCATACTTTGTGGGCAATCCGGATGATGTGCGCAATAACTACAATAATTATTATATTTATTTCCTGAAAAGCTCCCAAAAGGCGGTGTTCATTCCATATGATTGCGACCGCGTATTCGGAGTAACCAAAACATGGAATCCAACCGGGGATGGCATGACAAGTGTTAGTCCATTTTCTACGATGGCAGAAGGAGCAAGAAGTGAGCAAAAGAATCCGCTGTATCGTCTGACGGTAGATGAAGGCGGTTACTATCTGAATGACTATGCGCTAAAGTTGAAACAGGTGTCCGTGAGCAAGTGGTTGACGACAGAGCATTTCTATGATTATTACGACATCGCAAGCAGGAATTATGTTGGCAAGACAACACCTGACAAGTTGTTTGAAAATGCACAGAATTATAATTTTACTTTTAATCTGGAGCTTTCGAGCGGTCTTGGAACGGATAGCGGTAATGCATCCTTTGAGGAATATGTAGAAGCAATTCTTGCAACGTATGAGAGATACACGACCAATTAATTGGTCCTGTATTTTGAAAATATGCAGAAAATTTTTAGAAGAAGAGTAGATAAGCTTACAATGAAACAAGAAACAAACAGACATGAAGATATGCCAGAAACGCATGAATTGTCCTGCCGCTTGTCACGTGCACGTGATAAGATTATCGGCATCGACCGGCAACGTCTGGGGATTGGTACATTGTCCGAAAAGACCTTGCATGCAATCCTAAAAAACACTTATGAACCAGACGAGGACAAGCAGGAGATTCCGATTGGACGATTCTATGCAGATATTTATAACGGTACGGAAATCATTGAGATTCAGACGGCGCAGTTTAACCGTATGCGCGACAAGCTGGAAAGCTTCCTGCCAGAATATCCGGTAACCATTGTCTACCCAATCGCAAAGGACAAATGGCTCTACTGGATTGACGAGGAAACCGGACAGATTAGCGAAAAGAGAAAGTCCCCAAAGAAGGGCAATCCCTACATGGGCTTTCCAGAGTTATATAAGATTAAGATGTATCTGAAGAACCCAAATCTGCGCATTCGTTTTCTTCTTCTGGATATGGAGGAATACAAATTATTAAATGGCTGGGGTGCGCAGAAGAAAAACAATGCCTCCAAATACGACTGCATTCCACTTGCCATCCGTGAGGAATATATCATGGAGCGCAAGGAGGATTATATGCAGTTCGTGCCGTATGATTTGGATGCAACCTTTACCTCAAAGACCTTTGGGAAGGCAGCACATATTCCTCGCCCCCTCGCACAAACCACCTTGAATATTCTGGATTATATGGAGGTGGTAGAACGAGTTGGCAAGGAAGGGAACTCTTATGTGTATCAAGTGAAATATTAACGCATATATTGCCGGAAAGCCACTTTTTATTTCAAAAACTCAAATTGTGACATATACAGTCTGTAGTATTCTCCACGCTGCTCCATCAACGCCTCGTGATTGCCACGTTCGAGGATATCCCCTTTATCGACATACATAATACAATCTGCATTCTTAATCGTAGACAAGCGGTGTGCGATGATGAAAGAGGTACGTCCCTTTAAAAGCTCATTTAAGCCACGCTGGAGAATGATTTCTGTCTCAGTATCGATGCTTGAGGTTGCTTCGTCCAAGATAAGAATCTTAGGGTTTGCAAGCAGTGCTCTTGCAAAGGAGATGAGCTGTCTTTGTCCTGCGGAGAGGCGGCTGCCTCGCTCATTTACCTCTGTATAATATCCATTTTCCATTTCCATGATAAAGTCATGTGCACATACTGTTTTTGCGGCGCGAATAACTTCTTCATCGGTTGCTTCCATATTGCCATAGCGAATGTTGTCCATGATCGTGCCGGCGAAGATGAAGCTGTCTTGCATCATGATGCCCATCTGGGTACGAAGCGAATGAAGAGTAACCTTGGAAATGTCCACGTCATCGATTAAGACCTGACCGGAATCTACATTGTAGAAACGGCTGATGAGGTTTACGATGGTGGTTTTTCCTGCACCGGTTGGACCGACAATCGCGTAGGTGTCACCAGGATTTGCCGTGAAGTTTACGCAGTTTAATATTTTGCTACCCTCCTCATAACTGAAGGATACGTCTTTGAATTCTACTTTTCCAACAACCTCCGGCATCTCTACTGCATCTTCTGCATCCTTAACGAGAACTGGTTCATCGATTGTCTCGAAGATTCGTTCCAAGTAGGAAATTGCTGTCAGCAGCGAATTGTAAAAGCCTGCTAACGTATTAATTGGTGCCCAGAAACGGCTGATATACGAAGTAAAAAGTATCAGCACACCAGCGGTTAGGGTTGCGTCTGGAGCCAAAATCCAGCGGACACCAAGCACATAGATAAAGGATGTTGTAATTGTAGAGATAATATCCACACTAGGTCCCATCGTAAAGTTGTAGGTAACTGCACGCATCCACGCCTCACGGTAGCTTTTGCTCAAGTGGTTGAAGATACCGGTATTCTCCTGTTCACGAACGAAGGACTGTGTGACGCGGATACCGTTGATACTCTCGGCGATATAAGCGGTAAGGTTGGACTGCTTGTTGCTCTGAATCTGCCACGCACGACGCTGTCTTTTCTTGATAAAGACAATGACAACTGCAAGCAGCGGAAGACCACATAAGCATATCAGTGTCAGCTTCACATCGGAAAGAAACATAAATACGATAATGAAAATCAAGTTACAGCAATCAGTAAAGGTATTGACGATACCATTACTGAGCAGGTCGCTTAAGCTGTTGACATAGTTTACAACACGTACCTGGATTTTTCCATGAGGACGGTCGTCGTAATAAGAAAAAGGCAGCTTCTGCAAATGTCCAAAGATATCTGCACGGAGGTCATGCACGATGCTCTGTCCGATGGTGCTCATGGTGCGGATTTTCAGCGCCATGGCAAAAGCGGAGTAGCAGGCAATCACTACGGTTAGGATGGTGTAAAACATAATAATATTCATATCCTTTGCAGGGATGGCTACGTCCATAATCTGCTGGAAGAAGATAGGAATCATCATGGTCGCAGCGGAGGAGGTCAGCATCAGCAGAATAATTGCAAGCATTTTTCCCTTGTATGGGGATATGTAGCGTGCGAGACGTTTGAGCTGACTGATGTCAAAGCTGTCCTCTAACACTTCGTCCATATCATAACGATTTCTTGCCATGTTAGTTGCCTCCTTTCTTTGCTGCTAGAATTTCAGCAGGGATTTCACCATACTGGCTGCGGAAGGTGCTTGCATAATAGCCATTCTGCGCCAGAAGCGATTCATGAGTACCTTGTTCAATAATGCGTCCATTGTCGAGGACGAGAATTAAATCTGCATCCTTAATGGATGAGATACGATAAGCGATAATAAAAATTGTACATTTTTTGTTAATGGACTTTAGCTGTCTCTGGATGTAGGTTTCTGTTTCCATATCTACGGCAGAGGTTGTATCATCCAGAATCAGAATAGATGGGTCCTTCAGCAATGCACGCGCCAGCGAGATACGCTGCTTCTGACCACCGGACAGACCTACGCCACGTTCACCAACGATGGTGTCATAGCCGTCAGGCATTGCCATGATAAAGTAGTTGGCATCCGCCATAATCGCAGCCCTTTTGACATCCTCGAACGGACAGTCCGGGCGGCTGTAAGCGATATTGCCTTCGATGGTATCGGAGAACAGGAAGACATCCTGCATCGCCATGCCGATGTTGTCGCGCAGGTTGTACAAATCCATGTCACGCACATCGATTCCGTCTACAAGCACCTGTCCGGAGGTGGTGTCATAGAAACGGCACAGAAGGTTCATGACAGTGGATTTTCCTGCACCAGTAGAGCCAATAATACCAACGGTTTGTCCCGGCTCAACCTTGAAATTAATATCCATAACGATGTCCTCGTCGTCTGCACGGTAAGAGACATCCTTGAATTCGACTGCACCCTCGAGACGTTTTTTCACCACACCGGAATTAGGAGTTTTGACATGAGGCTCCTCGCTATAGGTCGTGTAGATTTTTTCTACAGAGGTAAAGAAGTTGCCCACGTCGTTTACAAGCCATCCAGCCATGCGCAGAGGGTTGTTCAGCATCCACAGATAGCCGTTGGCGGTAACGAGATTACCCAAGGTCATCTCGCCCTGAATTACCATGTAGCTTCCATAAAGCATGAGAATGACATTTAAGGCATAGGAAAGAATTTCGAAAATCGGCACGAATTTCATCCATACGCGGGAAGCGGAGATTTGTGCGTCGCGGTACTTGTCATTTTCACGATTGAATTTTTCGATTTCAAAGTCTTCTTTGGCAAATGCCCTCACCACGCGGTTACCACTGACATTTTCCTGAACGAAAGCGTTCAGAGAAGAGAAGCACTCGCGGTTACGACGGAAGGCAGGGCGCACTTCCTTTGACTGGAAATAGGTTGTCAGTGCGGTAAAAGGCAATACTGCCAGCATCATAAGTGCCATTTTCGTGTTGATGGTAAAAATCATAATCAATGCGAATGTGAAAAAGAGCACTTGCTGCCAAATCATATAGATAACGTATGCAACGAAGTGGCGGATGGCATCCATGTCACCGGTCTGACGGCTTAAAAGGTCACCGGTACGCTTCTTGTTGTAGAAGTTGAAGTCCTCCTCCAAAAGCTTGCGGTACACCTTGTCACGCATGTCAAAAAGCACACCCTGAGACGCTTTTTCAAAGACTACCTGATACCAGAAACGCAGGATACCGGTAACCAGCGTGATTCCAAGCAGCAGGAGCACAAGCGGAATTAATCTTTCGGTGGCACCTCCTTCAATGACATCATCGACGATAGCACCGGATATCTTTGGGCTTACTACCGACAGTGCGGCAATCATGGTTGTCATGATAAGACCTAAGACCATGTAATGCATGTATTTTTTTAGAAAAGACATAAACCACTTCATCGGGGTCATAATTTTTCCTCCATTTTATGTACAAAATTTGCGGTATACTTTTGCGCGGAAAATCGTTAAAATATCACTATAGATTTGGAAAAAGTATACACGATAGTATGAGCAATGTAAATAAAGGAGACGAAGAAAATGTCACAATATTTTGAACGACCAATTGCACTGCGAGTGGCAAAGGTTTTTAGTGACCACATGGTATTGCAAAGAGACAAAAATATTCACGTGTTTGGAGAAGCTTTGCCTGATACAACCGTTACCGTTACCTTGGTTCATAGGGACGGAGCATGCGATGTTGCACAGACGGTTGCTTCGGAGAATAGATGGCTTGCAATTCTGCCACCACAGAAGGCAGAGAGCGACTGTAAGCTCATTGTGGAAGCATCCGATAGTACCCACATCGAGTTTTCGGATGTATGCATTGGCGAGGTGTGGCTTGCGGGCGGACAATCTAACATGGAATTAGAGCTTCAGAATTGTGGCGATGGACGTAAGACCCTGCAGGAGGATAAGAATCCAAATGTCCGCTTCTACTATACGCCAAAGCAGCCATACAAGAATGCACAGTTTTATGAAGCAGAAGACAATAGCCACTGGCAGACCTTTGACGAAGAAAGTGCAAAATTATGGTCGGCGGTCGGATATTATTTTGCGAGAAAATTAAGTCAGGATCTAGGCGGCGTGACGGTCGGTGTTATCGGTTGCAATTGGGGTGGAACGAGCGCATCTGCGTGGATGAGCGAGGAAGCTCTGGCTGAGGATAAGGACCTTGCAACCTATCTGGAGGAATATAAGCAGGCGACCGAGGGCATCAGCATAGAGGAGCAGGAAAAGGCATATGATGACTATGTAGTTTTCCATGAAGCATGGGATAAAAAGTGCGGCGAGATGTACAAGGAGAATCCAAACCTTAGCTGGGACGAGGTAGAGGCAGTTCTGGGAAAATGTCAGTGGCCGGGACCTATGAATGTGAAGAATCCATTCCGCCCAACCGGTTTGTATGAATGCATGCTACAGCGCGTGTGTCCATATTCACTGCGAGGCTTCATCTATTATCAGGGCGAAAGCGACGACCACAAGCCACAGATGTACTATAAGCTATTTACCAGAATGATTCGTCAGTGGAGAGAGGATTTTCTGGATGAGCAGTTGCCTTTTATCCTAACGCAGCTTACGATGCACCGCTATCAGTATGATGCGGATTTGAAAAACTGGCCAATCATTCGTGAGGCACAGATGGATACCTATAAGACCATCAAGAATACAGGAATCGCTGTGATTATTGACCGTGGCGAGTACAACAATATTCATCCATTAGATAAGCTCACCGTGGGAGAGCGACTGGAGCTTCAGGCACTTGCACATGTCTATGATAAGCTTGCGAAAAAGGATGCGTTTGGACCAATCTATCAAGGCTGCATTTTCCATGAAGGAGAAATCGAGCTATGCTTCGAATACGCAGAGGAGGGATTCATAACGCGTAACAATCCGGTATGCGTCAATGATGCGAAGAATGCACCGGTCCCTGTGGATGCGGATAAGTTGCCAAGCGGCTTTGAAATCGCGGGACGCGACAAACAGTTTGTGCCGGCAGAGGCACGTGTGGAAGGCAGCCGTATCTATGTATCTTCCCCAGAGGTTGCACAGCCACTTTATGTAAGATATCTGTGGACCAACTATGCGGAGGTGACTCTGTATGGAAAGAATGGTATGCCGGTTGCACCATTTAGAAGCAGTAAACAGGACGAGACCTAAGAAAATATAAGTAAATCATATCTAATTTTCCATATTTTCTGAAACGCGGATATTTGCTATGATTAGGGTATCGTAAGAAAGTGTGGGTTTTCCACGCAAGAGTGATTAAGAGGGAAAAGGAGAAAGAAAATGAGAAGTTTAAAGAAACGTATTATAAGCATGCTTCTTATGCTTGTTCTTGTAATCAGCACATTTGTTGCTTGTGATAACGGAACAACAGATGGCGGAGGAAAGTCTACCGAAAAAGTAGAACATCTGTCTAAAAATGGAATTACTACATATGACCACGGTGTTATGAGAACAGAGCTTACAGCCGTTGAATTAACAAAGCTTATGGGCAATGGTATCAACCTTGGAAATACTATGGAAGCGGTTAGCACAAGTCTTGGAACAGACCGTAAACCAACTGCTTATGAAACAGCATGGGGACAGCCTGTTACTACACAGGAGATGATTACCGCTATGAAGGAAGCAGGATTTGATTCTATCCGTATTCCGGTAGCTTGGATGAATACCGTAGATTACGCAAATGGTGATGATTACACAATTAGCGAGGACTATCTCAATCGTGTGGAAGAAATCATCAACTATGCATTAAATGAAGATATGTATGTTGTAGTCAATGACCACTGGGATGGTGGCTGGTGGGGAATGTTTGGTTCCGAAGACCAGGCGACCCGTGACAAAGCTATGGCGATGTACAAATCCATGTGGACACAGATTGCAGAACGTTATGCAGAATATTCTGACTACCTGATTTTCGAATCCGGTAACGAAGAAATCGGTAACAGATTAAACGAGGCTATCAATGGTAAAGCTGGTGTTTTATCACAGGATGAATGCTATGAAGTGGCAAATACAATCAACCAGACATTTGTTGATGTCGTACGTGGAACTGGCGGAAATAACGCAGAACGTTTCCTTTTAATCGCTGGCTATAACACAGATATTACACATACCATCGACAATCGTTTTGTAATGCCAACAGATACCATCGAAAACAAATTATTAGTTTCTGTCCATTATTATGACCCATCTGGATACTGTATCGAAACAGCACTTACAAGCTGGGGAACAGAAGACCAGTATGACGACATGAACAGCATGTTAAGAAAAATGACTATGTTCACATCACAGGGCTATGGAGTTATCATCGGTGAATATTCGGTATTCCCAGAGACCTCTGATACATTGAAGGAGGGCGCAGTAGAATACATGGAAAACTTCCTTGCAAACTGTGACCAGTACAATTACTGTGGTATGCTGTGGGATACCAACAGCTTGTTTGCAAAGCAGGGTGACCTTGGCTTCTGGAGCGAAGAATTAGCAACGCTTTACAAAGAGTACAGCTATGCGAATCAGGCATCTCTTACAGAGGATGAACTGATTGCACAGTCAAAGGCAACGAAGGATGAGTTGAAGTCAAATGCAGAAGGCGGCTTCAAGTTAGCTGATGATGAAGCAATCGCTTGGATTATGTACAGCAGCTCTGACTGGGCTATTCAGTATTCTGTTGGTGACGAATATACACCAACCAATATCAGTGCAGGCGTTGTTCCAACAGACGTATATGTAACAGGTGCTGGTACTTATACCGTAGCGCTTGACTTTACAGGAGCTTCTGATGGAAGTGCAAACAGTGTAGTATTCGCAGCAGTCGGTATCGATAATGGTGAATCCTTATATCCAGGCTACTATATCGAGCTTAAGAGCATCAAAATCAATGGTGAAGAATATGCATGGCAGAATACACCATATACAACATCCGATGATGGAAACTGTACACGTGTAAACCTTTACAATTCATGGGTAACAGTTGTTCCAGAAGAAGGACGTTCACAGACAGGTGATATCAAGCTGGAAGATACAATTCTTCTTAATGCGGAAACACTTGGAAATGTAAAAACAATTGAAGTTACATTTGAATATGTAGCACCTTAATCAGGTTGCTTTTGAAAAAAGACCGCCAACTTGGCGGTCTTTGTATGTGTGCAGTACATTATTCCTTATACAATCTTCTCTTCGAATAACTATCACGATAGTCGCTTGGGGTAAGTCCGGTGACCTTCTTGAAGGCATTCGTGAAGTTGTGTGGGTCGGTGTAGCCGATGTTGTATCCAATTTGTGAGATGGAGTGATTGGTTTCACTCAATTCCGCCTTGGCGTGCTCCATCTTGGTGGTCATGATGAACTGTTTGATGGAGACCTTCGACCACTTCTTGAAGTAGGTCGTCAGGTACTTTTCATTATAGCCAAAGTAGTCAGCGATATCAGCGACACGTAGGTTACTGCAAATATTGAGCGTGATGTAATCTACGATATCGTTGTAGAGCTGGCTACTGTTGTCTGCGCCGGAATACTTGCTGTAGCTGATGCTTTGTGCGCTAAGCTCAGACAGGATAACCGAAGTGTTGAAATTGTTGAGGCACTTCATACCATAGCGGCGTTCCGAATCCTGAAGCTGCTTCATCAGAAGCACCATACGCTCATAGGATTGCAATTCGCCCTGTGAAGGAATGGTAATGGAAAGGGAATCGTGTTCCACATTCATGTTGCTAAGGTCAAGTACATCATAGGAGCTGGTTGGCGTAAAATGCATCCAATAAAAGGAACAATCGCTCGAACGGTAGCCATGCTGCCATGTGAGTGGCGGCATCAGGAGGTATTGTCCTTTTTGGATGGCATACTCGTGCGTGGCGGTGCCCTGTGTAGGAAGCGCCTCACCTCCGGAAATATAGAGTACGCCGTCTGTTACGACGAACAATTCAAAATCAAACAGTTGTCTGGTCAAATGCATCCATTCCGAATTTGGCGCTGTGAACTTTCCGGCAAAATTGTATTGAAATGGAGTAGCGGAGTTGAATTTAAACACTTTCATCTAACAAAATCACACCTTTTATAACCAAAATTTCACGTGGAGTATTCCAAAAATTTGCAAATCATCTACGTGGACACCTTGATAATAGCCTAAAAATCAAGCTGTGTAAAGCGGAATGCACAAAAAACGCGAGCAGAACTTAGGAAATCTGTATTTCTCATAATGAAGTGATTTTTTCACACTTATTCAAATCTTCGAGAATTTACACCCTCCCAATAAAAGAGATATGATTAGCTCATAAGGAAAACCATACGAGACGGTGCAGGCAAACAATCCCTTAAGTAACGCAGGCACCCTCTTGCGTGGGAATAAAGGAGAACAACTATGAGAAAGTGGAAATCGTTTATCGCGCTGTTTCTGATTATCTGTCTGGGTGTAGGAACACTTGCTGCATGCGGTAGCAACAAAAACACCGAGGGCGACGGTGAAACCAATAGCGAAACAAACAATACCGAGAATAACACCGAGGATACAACCAATCGAATCGATTACACCCAGACAAAGGTGCTCGGCTTATCCTTTGATGGAAATGTAGAGGATAGCTCCGATGCAGGCAATCATGGCACCTTGAATAAGGAAGGCACTTTCGTAGAGGGTGTTAATGGTCAGGCACTCGTCTTCGACGGCAGCACCTATGTGGACCTTGGTAAGTCAGGCACCCTTCAGCCATCCCAACTGACATTTGCGGTGTGGGTAAAGGTGGATGGCACATTAGCAGGCGAGCATATGATTACCTGGCTTAAGCCAAGCGGTAATTATCAGGGCGAGGGCTGGTATCTGTCCTGTCTGGATGACACTACACCACTCAAGCTGTCAGTCGGCAAATCCTCTGGTCAGCCAATGGAAATCTTCGTATCTGGAAGCAGAAGCGAATTCTTCCCATCAGGCGAATGGGTACACATTGCCGTGACCTATGATTCCGACAGCCAGACCGCAGCGATATACCGTAATGGTATCGCGCAGGATGTCCAGTACATCAATAACAGCTCTGTAATCAATGCAGATGAAAACAGCCATAAATACATCGGCTTTAACTCACCGGACTACAATGGGGGCTTTGCGAAAATGACTATGGACGAGATGGAAATCTACAGCAGCGTATTAACAACAGCAAACATCGTAGATATTTATACCCGATATGGTGCAGAGTTTGACGGAGAGCAGATTGTCATCAACGACTACGACAACTTATCCCTCTCCATTCTTTCTGTAAAGAACAACATGACCCTTCCAACCGAGGGTGCATCTGGTAGTACCATTACATGGAAGTCTTCCAACGAGAAAGCGCTTTCTTCAAAGGGCGTGGTAACAAGACCGGCTCTGGGTGAAAATGATGCCAGGGTAACATTGACGGCAACGATTACCTACGGCGATTACAGTAGAGAAAAGACCTTCGAGGTATGTGTAGAAGCGATTTCTGCAATGACCGACCTAGAAGACTTTGATATGGGCGACGTCGTGCTGATGGACGCATATGAGACCAATGCATTTGAAAAAGAGGTAGACTATCTCAAGACTCTCGATGCAGACAAGCTATTAAAGGGATTCTGCAATGTTGGTGGCGTATCAAGCTCTGCAACACTCTATGGAGGCTGGGAAAACACCGCAATCAAGGGGCACACACTTGGTCACTATCTGACTGCGGTATCGCAGGCATACAAAACCTCTGGTGACAAGGAGCTTCTTGATATCGCCAATCATATTGTCGACGTTCTGGCTGAGTGTCAGAATGCAGACACCGGCTATCTGGCAGCAATTCCAGAGAGCCACTATAAACAGATTGAAAAAGGCAACACGACCGGTACATGGGTGCCATGGTACACCATGCACAAGGTTATGGCAGGTCTTATTGATGCTTACGAATTGACAGGCAATGCAAAGGCACTGGAAGTAGCCTCAAAATTAGGCGACTGGGTATACTCTAGAACCTCCACATGGTCAGAGGCAACACAGGCGACGGTATTGAATGTCGAGTATGGCGGCATGAACGATTGCTTATATCAGTTGTACAGCCATACCAAGTCAGACAAGCATCTGCAGGCCGCACACAGCTTTGATGAGATGTCGTTGTTTGAAGCGTTATACAACGGCGAGGATATATTAAACGGCAAGCACGCCAACACCACAATCCCAAAGATTGTCGGTGCACTAAACCGCTATATCGTGCTTGGGGAATCGGAAGAATATTATCTTCAGGTTGCTGAAAACTTCTGGGAAATCGTTGTGAACAACCACACCTATATCACTGGTGGCAACAGCGAGTGGGAGCACTTCGGCGAAGCCAATGTATTAGATGCGGAGCGAACCAACTGCAACTGCGAGACATGTAATACCTACAACATGTTAAAGCTGACCAGAGAATTGTTCAAAATTACCGGCAACAGCAAGTATGCAGATTACTATGAAAATACATTTATCAATGCAATCCTGTCATCGCAGAATCCCAAGACGGGTATGACGACCTACTTCCAGCCGATGGCAACCGGATTCTTCAAGGTATATAGTTCAGAAACAAACCATTTCTGGTGCTGTACAGGATCTGGTATGGAAAACTTCTCGAAGCTTGGTGACAGCATCTATTATAAGGATGACAACAGTGTATATGTGATTCGTTATACCTCATCTAAGCTGACATGGGATGAAAAAGGCATGACCATCACGCAGACAGCAGACATCCCAATGTCTGACACTGCAACCTATACGATTAACACCTCCGGCAAGAGCGTAAGTGCAGATATCGTGCTTCGCGTTCCGGATTGGATTGCAGGAGACCCGGTTGTATCCATCAATGGAACGAAGACCGATGTAAAGATTGTAAATGGCTTCATCCGTCTGTCCCGCACATGGAAGGACGGCGATGTCATCAAATACACCATGCCAATGGAGATTGTAGCTTATGACCTTCCAGACAATGAGAATGTCATAGCCTTCAAGTACGGTCCGGTTGTACTTAGTGCAAACCTCGGCAACGAGAGCATGAAGACCAGTACAACAGGTGTTGATGTAACCATTCCAACCTTGCTGTCTAGCATCAGCGATACCATCAAGGTAAATGGCACGATTGAAGAATGGCTTGCCAATATCAACAGCAACCTGGTGCGCAAAAAAGGCACATTGGAATTCACCTTGAAAAACGCAGACGTGACACTTATCTTCTCGCCTCACTACAAACAGTATGAGAATCGATATGGAATCTATTTCGAACTTATCGATGACAATACAGAGGTAAAAGAAGATGAAAGTGATAAGTATATTGTTATCGATAGTCTTCCGGTGGCAAATGACCAATATGAGTTTTCACATGATTTGATAGGAGAACTCACCAATACGGGCACACACAAGGGCTTGAATTATCGTGATGCTGCACCGGGCGGATACTTCAGCTACACGCTGGCAGTGGAAAATAACACAACCAATTACCTCTGCGTGAAGTTCTTTAGCGGCGACGCGGGAAGAGCCTTCCAGATTCTGGTGGATGGAAAGGTATTAAAGGACGTTACATTGGAAAATGTCAACCCAGACAATTTCTATGATATGTACATCGAGATTCCGGCCGATATGGTCAAGGGCAAGAACGCTGTTACCGTAACCTTTAAGGCGAATGGAAGCTCTTATGCAGGCGGTATTTTTGACAAGCTTAGCATGGTAAAAGAGAAATAATTAAGTGGCTGTTGCAAAGTGGGTTTTACAAAAAAACTCCATGGCGCAACAGCTTTTTTGCATTTTGATATAGATGTAGCCCGCCACCACCTCCCCCTGCCGTGTTTGATAGAAAAACGCACATATTCCTAGAAAGA